>NZ_CAKMLL010000108.1 GCF_927797785.1 Candidatus Nitrotoga sp. BS
GCGGCTTAAGCTTGATATGTAAGAGATATTTTTTCAAGTAAAGCCGTATTGGACGCAACGGGATAAGCAGGCAAGCTGCAAAGCGGCTGTTCGCAAAATTGGATTTATTAGAAGGGCTATGTCACAGTTAAGTATTGGCTCTTAGTATCTATTTAAATATGAAGGATTTTTCGTTAATCACAGGAAATTACAACCCTATATTTTTAAGTTTCAGGGCAACAGCATGAATATTGTTAAAGCCTTCAATCTTCACCAAATTAGTCTGGCGCACAAATTTTTCATGTTGGGTATCCTAGCCGGTTTGATGATACTGGTGCCAACGGGACTGTACTTTCAACAAAAAAATGCTGATCTTGCCTTTATCCAAAGAGAATTGATTGCGCTGGACTCTGTGGACGAATTCTTTCGGGTGATGCAACTCATGCAGACCCACCGGGGCATGGCGGCAGGTGCCTTAGCGGGCGAGCATATGTTGGCCGCCCAGCGTCTGCTTTTACGAGATAGCGTTCTGACCGCCATAGAAGTGTTCGACTCTGTGCTTCGCCAGAAAGGTGCATCAACCGCTCTCGTGTCGCATTTGGAGAGACTACGCCAACGTTGGATCGCACTGGAACAAGAGGTGTCTGGCAATCAGCTCAAAGCAGCGCAAAGCACCCGACTTCATACCGAATTGCTGGCCGAGTGGCTGGTGCTCGACGAAGAGATGCTAAGCGAGTTTGGTTTAAGTCTTGACCCGGAGGTCGATACCTATCACTTGATTCAGGCCACGTTGCTCAACATGCCCGCTTTGGAAGAAACGCTGGGCGTTCTGCGCGCGACGGGTACTCCTTTTCTGGTGCAGGGCCATGTTGATGCAGGGAATAGCGCCACCTTGCGGGCTTTGGTTGTGAATGTGCAAGATACCAGAGACGATTTGTTTCGCAACCTCAACCGTGCAATGCAGGCCAATTCAAACGTCAATAGTGCGCTGGCATCCAAAATAGCGTCGCAACTGGCAACAGTGGCGCAACTATCGGCGCTGACCACTAAAGTATTGATCAATGCTAGCAGTCTCACCTACCCCGCGCCCGATTATTTGGCAGAGCTCACCCAGGGCATAGACTCTTTATATGAGTTCAACACCCTGGCCGTGAACAGTTTGAAACAGGTACTGCAGGCGCGGGTAACGGAGGCACAACAGACACTAGCCTTGTTAGTTGGCCTGTTACTCCTAGGCATGACCGGTGGGATGATACTGGCAGTGGCCTTTATTCGCAGCATTACCGGGCCTGTTGCCGAGGCGCTGGGGGTGGCTCGAGCCGTGTCGAAAGGCGAGATGGATGTTTCTGTGCCGGTGCGCGGAAACAACGAGCTGGGGCAGCTCATGCAGATGCTGGCCACGATGCGTGACAATCTGAAGGTGGCTCAGATTCGACTAAATCAACTGAAATTGGTGCTTGATGAGCATGCCATTGTCAGCGTAGCCGATGTTGCAGGGCACATTATTTATGCCAATGATCGATTCTGCAAAATTAGTGGGTATACGCGGAATGAATTACTTGGAAAAGATCACAGGGTAATAAATTCAGATTTTCACTCCACACAATTCTGGATGGAAATGTATAAGACAGTAGTTAAAGGTGAGACATGGCAGGGAGAGGTGTGCAACCGCACTAAAGATGGCCGACTGTACTGGGTTAACAGCACGGTTGTTGCCTTTATGGATGGGGACGGTAAGCCACTCGAATACATTGCTATCAGAACCGATATTACGCGGCAAAAAATAGCTGAAGTTGCTGCCAAAAGCGCTAACCAAGCCAAGAGCGAATTCCTCGCCAACATGAGCCACGAAATCCGTACCCCAATGAATGCGATCATCGGCTTCTCGCATCTGTGCCTGCAAACAAAACTGGAGCCGACGCAACGTGATTACACCGAAAAAGTTTACCGCTCCGCCAACAAATTGCTAAGTATCCTCAACGACATTCTGGATTTCTCCAAGGTCGAGGCAGGCAAGCTTGTCATTGAAAAAATACCTTTCCGTCTTGATGAGGTGATGCGCAGTGTGGCCGATATTATCAGTATCCGCGCAACAGAAAAAAACCTGGTTCCTCAGTTTGATAACGGAGCTAAAATTTTTCCGGTATTGGTGGGTGACCCCTTGCGTCTGGGGCAAGTCCTGAACAATCTGCTCAGCAATGCCATAAAGTTTACTGAAAAGGGTGAAGTCACAGTGCAAGTCAGAATAGAAAGCCAAACTACCAGCCACGAT
Source organism: Candidatus Nitrotoga sp. BS (assembly GCF_927797785.1). Lineage (GTDB taxonomy): Bacteria > Pseudomonadota > Gammaproteobacteria > Burkholderiales > Gallionellaceae > Nitrotoga. Next base: position 2,252 of record NZ_CAKMLL010000108.1, read on the forward strand.
GACATCCCCGGTCATGTGGTGTTGTGCTTCACGGTACGCGATACCGGAATCGGCTTGACCCAGAAACAAATCAGAAAGCTGTTCCAACCGTTCAGTCAGGCTGATGCATCCACTACGCGAGAATATGGTGGAACAGGGCTGGGACTGTCAATATCCAAAGGACTTGTCGAGCAAATGGGCGGGGTAATGTGGGTTGAAAGCACTCCGGGGAAAGGGAGCACTTTTGCTTTCAACCTGCCCTTCACCTTTCCAGCCAAAGAGAGTGACACGCCTGCGGATTTAAGCCTGCATGGTCTGCAGGATAAAAAAATCGGACTCGCCGAGTTGACTGGTTTGCATCTATTGCTGGTTGAAGACAATGAATTCAACCAGCAGCTAGCGATCGCATTGTTGAATAACATCGGGATAAAAGTCACCCTTGCCAGCAATGGAATTGAGGCAGTGCAGGTGGCACAAACTGGACTATTTGATGCGGTGTTGATGGACATTCACATGCCGCATATGGATGGTTTGGAAGCCACGCGCCAGATCAGGAAAATTCCCGCCCTTTACGATTTACCCATCATTGCCATGACCGCCAATGCTATGTCCGATGATCGTAAGCAATGCCTTGCCGCTGGCATGAACGATTATGTTACCAAGCCCATACAAGTCAATGTGCTATTTGACACCATCGCACGTTGGACAAAGCGCAATGTATCATTTCCAGCCAATTCCGTTGCAACTGACGCAGAGCTAGCCTCCGGAGGTAATTCTGTTTATGATCCAGAAAGGGCGATAGCTAACATGGGCGATAAAAACCTTTATCTGACCCTAATTGGCATGTTTGAAGCCAATCAAGGTCAAGCTGGACAAGTCATTCAAGATGCACTCGCCGCCCACGATAACCAGACGGCGGAACGACTGGCACATACGTTGCAGGGAGTTGCCGCAACCATTGGGGCGGCAACACTGGCGGAATCGGCAGATCAACTGAAGATTGCCATCAAGAAAGAGGACACAGATAAGTATCCGCAATTGATTGCTGATACGATGGCAGAAATTGCTCAGGTGATAGTATTAGTCAAAGCCTACCTGCAAGCTCACACGGCAGAGACAGTCGTTGCCGATGTTGAGCGAAAACAACACCCTGTAAATATTGCGCAACTTGGCACATTACTTAAGCAATTGACCACACAACTGAAGTCTTTTGATTCCGATGCAGTGGATACCATGCAACAGATTAATCAACATATTAAAGGCACGACAACCGCATTGCGCTATGCCAAGCTGGGTCGACATGTCAACAATTACGATTATAAAAATGCCCTCGCTGAAGTGCAGATGCTTATGAAAAAAGATGGATAACACCCATAAAAATTCATTGCTGGTAGTGGACGACACCCCTGAGAACATCAGAGTGCTATGCGGCATATTGGGAACAGATTACGCTATAAAAATTGCCAACAGTGGTGAGTTGGCACTGGAAATAGTGGCGCTGCAACCGCCCGATTTAATCCTGCTCGATGTGATGATGCCTGGGATGAGCGGCTATGATGTCTGTCGCCAGCTCAAAAAAAATGAGAATACCCAACACATACCGATTATTTTTATCACGGCTCACGGCGACACAGAGGATGAGACGTTGGGATTCGAATTAGGTGCAGCAGATTACATCACCAAACCCGTCAAGTCTTCAGTTGTGCGTGCTCGTGTTAAGACACATCTGGCCTTGGCCAACCAGCACTACCACCTGAAGCAACTGGTAGCCGAGCGCACCAGCGAACTGAAGAATAGCAACCGGCAACTGGAGCAAACACATCTTGTCATGCTTCGGCAACTGGGTCGCGCGGCCGATTATCGTGATAATGAAACCGGCAGGCATGTCATACGGGTTGGCAGCTTCAGCAAACTGCTGGGTCTGGCATCGGGGCTTCCTGAGCCGCAGGCGGAATTGTTGATGTACGCTGCCATGATGCACGACATCGGCAAGATTGGTATTCCAGATCACATCCTGCTCAAGCCGGGCAAGCTGACGGAGGATGAGTTTGAAGTGATGAAGCGGCATCCCTTAATCGGCGCAGAAATTATCGGTGAGCACGATGTTGAAGTGTTGAAAATGGCAAAACAAATTTCGCTGGGGCATCACGAGAAATGGAACGGCAAAGGCTATCCACACGGTTTGAGCGGAGAATCTATCCCGCTTGTCGGGCGCATCGTGGCGATTGCCGATGTATTCGATGCGTTGACCAGCGTGCGCCCCTATAAACGCGCGTGGTCAATAGAAAGTGCTCTGGAGTTAATTGAAAAAGAGGCTGGGCAGCACTTCGATCCAACTCTTATCAGGTTATTTATGAACATGGAAACTCAGATGCGATATATCGTGACCAAATACAGCGATGAAGCCGATACATCGAACGACAATAACGTGGAGCCTTGATGAATCAGTCACACGGCACGAAACTTTCAGGCATCGAGGTATATAGCGGTACATCATTTTCTGTAAGCCCTCTTCGCCCTGTTTACGCTCGTTGAAGCAATTCATGACGGGTCATCATTTGCAGAAAGCCGCAGCCACTGCTCAGAATAATGTGATGGCGGCAAGGCAAGAATTGATAAAGAGGTTAATTCGCCTCTTAAATAATATCGCCGCCATTTTTTTATTTATCCAATCCGAATTCCTGAATCTTGCGTGTCATAGTATTACGCCCCATACCCAGGAGGGTCGCGGCTTCTATGCGCCTGCCATCGGTATGTTTTAGTGCCTGGGTGATAAGCGTGCGTTCGAACTGCTGGTTTAAACTGCTTAGAATATTTTGATCTCCACGTTGCAATGCATGCGCGACCTGCCGACCCAATTCGTAACGCCAATCGTCAGTCGAGGTGTCGGACGATGTGCCAGTGACAGTGGATGCCTCGCGCCATTCTAGCGGCAGGTCGGCAATTTCTATTTGTTGTGATGGTGTCATTACAGTGAGCCAATGGCAGAGGTTTTCCAATTGCCGCACATTACCGGGAAAATTCTGTGTGGCAAGATAATTCAGTGTGTCCTCGCTGAAGGACTTTTGTTCAACAGCAAGTTCACCTGCTTTCGCCTGCAAAAAATATTTCGCCAACAAGGGGATATCCTCACGCCGTTCACGTAGTGGCGGTAGACGCAGGCGGATAACGTTGAGGCGGTGGAATAAATCTTCACGAAACAAACCTTCTTTTACTCGCTCATCCAGATTCTGGTGCGTGGCGGCAATAATGCGTACATCTGTTTTGATCGGCTGATGCCCACCAACGCGATAATAATTTCTGTCCGACAGCACGCGCAATAAACGTGTTTGCAGTTCCGCCGGCATGTCACCGATTTCGTCAAGGAACAGTGTGCCACCTTCGGCTTGCTCAAAACGGCCGCGGCGGGCAGTAGCCGCGCCAGTAAATGCACCGCGCTCATGGCCAAACAATTCGGATTCAAGCAACTCTTTCGGAATAGCCGCAGTGTTTATGGCGATAAAGGGTTCGTTGGCTCGCGGGCTGTGGCGGTGCAATGCATGTGCGACCAGCTCTTTGCCGGTGCCGGATTCTCCATTGATGATTACAGTTGCATGCGAGTGTGCGAGCCTTCCAATAGCGCGGAACACTTCCTGCATAGCGGGTGCTTGTCCCAGGATATCAAGAGCAGCTGCGGCTGATTGCTCTTCTGCAGGTGCATCAGTGCGCAGGCTTTGTTCCAGTGCGCGGCGTATTAGCGCGACAGCCTGGTCGACATCAAACGGTTTGGCCAGATACTCGAATGCTCCACCTTGAAAAGCCGACACCGCGCTTTCCAGATCAGAATAAGCCGTCATGATAATTACGGGTAAACTCGGAATACGATCTCGAATTTTTTGCAAAAAATCCAGCCCAGAGCTGCCAGGCATGCGTATATCGCTGATGACAACCTGCGGTATGTCGTGCTGCAGCGCGGCTAATGCTTCATCGGCCGAGGCGAAACTTGCAAAATTGATGTCTGAACGTGCCAGGGATTTTTCTAGAACCCAGCGTATGGAGCGGTCATCGTCAATGATCCAAACAGGCTTCATATTAGCTTCCAATTTACTCACTTTCTTTTAGCGGCAGCATTACCGTGAAACAGGTGCGTCCTGGTTCACTGTCAAACGCTATGCTGCCTTCGTGTTGGCTGACAAAATCTTGCGCTAAGGTCAGTCCCAGACCGTGACCATTGTCACGACCAGAAACCAATGGATAAAAAATCTTGTCGTGCAAATGTGCGGGGACACCAGGACCATTGTCGATGATCTGAACGGCTACCGCCAAGCGATGGCGCTTTTTCATCAATGTTACTTGGCGCGAGATGCGTGTGCAGAGCACAATATTACCTTGTCCCTGCATGGACTGCGTAGCATTGCGTACGAGATTCAGGATCGTCTGAATAAGTTGTTCCTTGTCGCCCATTAGCTCTGGCAGGCTGATGTCGTAATCGCGCTGGATAGATATATTTATTGGAAATTCAGCAAGAACTACGCTACGCACGCGTTCAAGTACTTCATGAATGTTGAGGGAACTGAAATTGGGCTTATGTTGCGGAGTGAGCAGCTTTTCCATTAGTGAAACCAAACGGTCGGTTTCTTGAATAATGACTTGGGTGTATTCACGCAGACTAGGTTTCTCTAATTCATATTCCAGTAGTTGTGCAGCACCTCGTATACCACCCAACGGGTTCTTGATTTCGTGTGCAAGATTGCGTAACAGCAGGCGATTAGCTTGAGTCTGGTCTAGCATCTGTTCTTCGCGAGCTAACTTCAGCGGACGATCAATAGTATGAAATTCAAGTAGCAACTGATTATTAAATAATAGCGGCGTGGCGATGCAGCGCAAATGCAGCTTGCCATGTGGAGGTATACCCAAGGTAAGATCATGCTCAATATAGCTGGCGTTATTAGTGTGTGCATGCTGCATTGCAGCAACCAATTGTTCAGTATGAGTGAAGACATACTGTACCGGGTGGCCGATCAAACTTTTGCTACTTAAGGCAAACAAGGTTTCCGCAGCCGGGTTGATGTAAGCGATATGCGACTGCCCATCAAGTAGGATAACCGCAGTAGCGAGATGTTCAAGGGTAGGTAAAAAGGTGTCGGCTACAAGCATTTTCACTCTATTAAATAATTGCTCCATGGTTTATTAGTAATATCCATCGCACGCCTAAATGCAAGTTGGACGATGCCGCTACGCGGAGGAAACCCAAATTGCGATGCCACGATCTATGCTGCATCTTCGTCCCCTCGTTTTCTGAGGGGTTGATTTTGCACACAATCGTGAGGACACGCCAGAATGAACACAACATTTTCATCGCAATGTCGGGTAGCCAAGCGCGGTCACCCGCGCCCAGCCCCCTAAGAACCGTACG
>NZ_CAKMLL010000109.1 GCF_927797785.1 Candidatus Nitrotoga sp. BS
TGTCACCCCCAGTAATCAATTGAATCTATTCGCGTATTAACCGGACAGCAGTGATTGAATTTATATTAAAAATTTACTGAACACGTATAAGTCGTAAGAATTTGTCATTTTTATGACAAACAAAAGTCATTCACAATCAAACTATTATATAGAATAAAGAGATGACTTCAACATAACCTTTATTAAAACCCTATTAGATGAATTGTGGGGAGGGCGTTGTGGTCGCATGGTTACTTCGCAGAATGTAACGTCTATTAGTTATGCCAAGCGTCCATGGTTGCTCGTTCAGACTGTGATTGCAAACGTAGTGGCCATATGGCTTAGAGGGATATAGTCGCTTAAGCTATAGCGCCCTCCTTACAAGCACGGTATGAACTTTGAAACGTTAGGTAACAAGAGAGTTGACTAGTTGACAACAAATACAAGCGTACGCCTTTTAGGTGAGGTGCAAGTAAAACTATGGGGTCTCGAGTTGCGGGAATGGCAGCGGCGCGCCTGGCAAAAGGCTGGCGCCTCGTCGGTCGATGACCCGGCAGCGCGTCTTCTGGTGGGAACTGAATGGGTTCTATCGCCTGCCTTGCAACGCGGTTTGCTAATGACACCAGGTGCGGTGCTGATTGTTGCGAATCGGGCAGACGCAGCGCCGCGCCTTGCGGCGCTGCATCTGCCCGAGGGAGCCGAGGCCGCCGCGTACCAATCCTTGATAGGACAAACCGACTTCGACGAAGATGTGTTGCGCGCCGCAGGTTTTAACCCCGGCAGCGTTGATGATTTTGCAGGTTCTTACGACAATTCATTACGCAAGCGCGAAGCGCCATATGCATTGTCGCTGCGGGTCGAGACGCCGCGCAAGGTGGAAAAGCGCTTGTTTCAAGGAGCTTACAAAGGGGTTACCGATTTTGTCACCAAATACGCCTGGCCGCTGCCTGCGTTTCATGTGACGCGTGCGGCGGCGGCGCTACATATTTCGCCCAATACCGTGACCACAATCGGCCTGTTGCTGGTCTTCGTCGCTTTCTGGCAATTCTGGAACGGAGCATGGGTATGGGGTATCGCAGCGGCTTTGGGAATGACATTCCTTGATACTGTGGACGGTAAGCTGGCGCGTACCACGATGAGTTATACGAAATTGGGAGATATCTACGATCACGGTATTGACCTCATCCATCCGCCGTTCTGGTACTGGGCAATCTGGCATGGGCTGGAATATGATTCGGGCAGCACGGGGCAAGCGATGCTCGATGTTTCGCTGGCGGTCCTCATAATCAGCTATGTGCTGAACCGGGTGGAGGAAGGTATCTTCATGCATAAGTTCGGATTTCACATCCATGTTTGGGAGCATATTGATTCCATTGCGCGGGAAATCACTGCGCGGCGCAATCCGAACATGGCTATTTTCATGCTCGCGGTGATGCTCGGCGAGCCGGGATGGGGGCTGGTTGCGGTGGCGGTGTGGACGGTGGTCTGGCTGGTATTTCATGGCTACCGTCTCTATCAGGCGCTACAACTGCCGATACCGCCGACATCGTGGTTGGCGGATTGAACCGTTATGGCAGGGACGGCAATATTCGATCTTGACCGTACCATCACTCGGTCACCTACATGGACGCCATTCCTGTTTCATGTGAACGGCCTGCGTCCGGCGTTTCTGGCCCGGTTCCTGTTGCTGGCGCTACACATGGTTTGCTACAAGCTGAAACTGGCGAGCCGCGATTCGATCAAGGCGCATGGAGTCCGGATACTGGCCGGGATCGATCGTGCCACCTTGCAGGCCAAGGCCGATGCCTTTGTGGCCGATCGGCTGGCTCATGATCTACGGCCTGGAGCGCGCGCAGCGATTTCCTTTCATCGTACGCGCGGCGATCGTTTGATCCTTGCGACGGCCGCTTTGGATATGGTGGCAAAACCGTTTGGCCGCGCACTTGGCTTTGACGAGGTTATCGCCACACGTTTGAGCTGGAGTGTGGGTGCCAGTGTACCGATGTTAGACGGTGCCAATTGCTATGGCACGGAAAAGCTGCGCCGGATTGCCGAAATCCACGCGCTCCACCCGTTTGACGGCCCGGTCTTCGCCTATAGCGACCACGTATCTGACTTAAAACTGTTGTGTCAGGCGGATCACGGCATCGCGGTCAACCCGTCATTCGGTCTGCGCCGTGCTGCGCCGACCTGCGGCATCAAAATTGTGGATTTTGATGCTCCGCCTTCCTTCCCCACGACAATGGAGCAAACCCAATGAAAGCCATTATCCTCAGCGCCGGCCGCGGCTCACGTCTGCTGCCGTTGACCGAAAACCACCCGAAATGTCTGCTGCCGGTTGGGTCTACCACATTATTGGGGTATCAGCTTGACACCCTCGAGGCTGGCGGTATCACCGAAACCATCGTAGTTACAGGTTTTATGGTGGGGCTTGTCGAGAACGAAATCGCCAAGCGCAACGGCCCGATGCGCGTGACGCCGTTTTTTAACCCATTTTTCCATGTCTCTGACAATCTTGCCAGTTGCTGGATGGTACGCGATCATATGAATGTGGATTTTCTGCTGATTAACGGCGATACCTTGTTTGAAGCGGCGTTACTGCATGATGTACTGTCAAGCCCTGCGCAACCGATACAGGTGACGATCGATCACAGGCCAACCTACGATTCCGATGACATGAAGGTATCATTGGACGGCAGCCGTCTGCGCGCCATCGGCAAATCGCTGCCCGCATCCGAGGTTAATGCCGAATCGATCGGTTTTCTGCGCTTCATGGGGCAAGGGCCGGGAATATTTCGCGCCAAACTGGAACAGATGATGCGCACGCAAGAAGGGGTTTCCGCGTGGTTTCTGAAAGCGATCGACGCGATTGCGGATACGACTGGGCAAGTCGGAACCCTGTCGATCGAGGGCCGACGATGGACCGAGGTGGACACGGTCGAGGATTATCACTCAATTGACGAACATTTCCGTCAGGGCTGAAAATTGCAATGTGCGGAACTCAAGCCGTATTGCCGTTGCATGTTCTACCGGGTGATAATTTTATGTCGGCAGTACCTGTCACCGGGTGGCGATTGGGCTGCCAGCCGGCAAGTTGTTGGATGAGTTCGACACTATTCACAATGCAAGCGGCTTCAAGGAATTTTTTAACATATCGAACGCCCTGAAAAACGTCATCAATTTCGGATGGCTGTTGCCATGAAAGGCTATAACGGTTGGGCGCGCCCGCTACAAGGAAATATTTCCGGCACCGGCCAAAACAGACGCCATAGATGCACGCAGAATTCTCGAACTGTTCCGCCTGTCCGAACATTTGCCGATGGCGAAGCGACCTTCATGCGGTGTGCCCGGATTGATGGCAATCACCGGGGAAGCGGACAACATCTGGTTCTTGAATTTCCTCACCTGCCGTGACAAATTGACCAAACTGGCCAAGCTGCGGCGATCAAGCCTGATGGTTTACCCGGCGTGGGAAAAACCTATGCGGCACAGGTACAGTCGTGGCGTGGCAAGCACAGGCGCAATTCTCCCCCGATCTTGAATGGGTGGGCGAAATGATTGTGCAATACGCTCACCGCATACTGGCGCTGGGAAGGACATCAAAACCATAGATCAGAAAATCTCCGCTCACTCCGAGCTGGCGCAAACCATCGGTAGCTTACCCGGCTTCGGTAAAACTTCGATGGCGAAAATCGCTGGGGAAGTCGGGCCACTGGAGCGTTTCAAATGGCTATGTCGCAAGTAGCTTTTGAAACTATCTTGTTCTTCCAAATAATGAGACAAAACAAGTGTCCCGTCCCGGGTGATACTGTTATCTGGCAACAGTGTCGCTAGTCTATTGTGTGTTGAATAGTGTGATTTGTTAAAGAATTGATTGCAAATCCAAGCGGGATGTTGTTACCTGGCGAATTTTAAAACTGCCGTTCAGCTATAGCGAAAAAATTCGCACATACTTAAAGGGCGAAAATACCATTTCGCCCTTTGCTGAACAGCCGTCCTCACTTAACTAAAGCAACCCATTCTCTTGACTGAGAAAAGATAAACCTTACACTTTCATATTCCATTTATGGCCGAATTCATTATTACCAGTTTCAACCGGCGTTATTTTTTTAGGTGTGTGCGGTGAAGCAGGAGCAGGCGCATCAATAGTAGGTCCCTCTTTGGTGAGGTTGAACTCTATTGACTCAGGTTTATAATCTTGACGTTGTGAATAAAGTAAAGGGGCATTCGCTCGAGTATCTGGGTTGAAAAACCTTGATTCATCCGCATCTTTCAATATTTCAAGATATTTTTGCTTGGCTTCCCAGCTAGGCAGTACGCTATCATTGTGTTTGATCTCCTCGCTGCTCGATACAACAAAACCAGCACCCTCCACCTGGCTCAGCGCGTTTAGTGCATTCTCAGAATACTCATACTTGCCCTCCTTATTTTTTCGCGCTATAGCGTCAATAGAACAGTGATGTGGTGCAAGCAAGATATGCCAACTGAGCTTGTCGACATCATTTTTGTAATTTTGCCAGATACGATCCCAAACCTCGACTGTCGCATCACCGCCTAACAGAATGCGATTCACCCCACCAAAAACTTTAACAGTCCAGCGTATGACCAAACTACTGTCGTTAACATCAGTTTGATCTTCGCCTGATACGGCTTTGGATATTTCTCCTTCTTTTTGGACAGGGGAAAAAACATGCGCTTCAATATTTCGCGAAAATGTTTTGACTAATCCAGCTGATGACGTTGCTTCCAATATGCAAATTCTGTTGCCATTCAATTCTGACTCCTTACTACCTTGAAGATTAAGCCTACGTTTAATCTCCTGAAATAATGGTTTGGATTCATCAGTCTCAAATTTTGAATCTGCAAAGCAAGCATTGATCCACATCTCTTCAATAAGAATCAACTTGTCATCTTCTCTTGGTCGATCCTCGAATTCAGCAGGGTCACCTTGATAAAAAAGTTTGTCAAAACCAGTTAGGTTATTCCGATCTGGGTGCGTCAAAACAAAGAGCGACAAACGATACTCTCGGTTACTCCGATAACTGGAATGATAACAAGCATATTGAAGATCTAGAGCAAAGTCGTAGTAGACCCACTCAAACGGTTTTGACGCCTCCTCGTACCCTAACGTGGCAGCGTTTCCTATACTGCAGTTAGCATCAATGGAACTTCTAAAACGATCTGTATATCGCTCACAACGATAATTGATATCAGTAAGTATCGTTTTATCATTCGCTTCAATTAAGGTGGTATCTCCATTGCCGACTGGGAAGAAAGTAACACGATTTATAGACATTATTTGCCTTCCTTTTTGTGGGTTTTATTTACTTTAACAACTGAACATTATACTTGATTAACTAAAAAAACATGAAATTATAAAACACCTCAAAAAATGACCATTCAGCTCAGTGCGTTGTATATTAGGATATTATTATTCAGATTTAAGCAAGGAAAATTAATCTTGTGTGGCTAAGCTAGTTTTTTGTACCTTACAGAATGCTTGGGGCAATGCCGACAACTATCACAACTCAACTTTAGGGCGCCTCTAAAAATTCGAGTTCTTAGACAAAACAAGGCACAATAAATAAACTTGAGTGCGGCATATATAATTGATATGTAATCGATAATTTTTTTCGAGCAACGCCGTTTTGTGACGAAGCGGGACAAGCAGGCAAGTCGCATAGGGGCTACTCGCAAAATTGGATTTTAGAGGTACCGTTTACTTTTCTTCCCCGCGACTGATTCCAGATATCCCACCATTTATTATTTCCTACCGTAAGTAACAAAATTAAATTCCAGTGCCTGAGGAGTTTCCTGGCTGCATTGCTCACGCGCCAATTCCTGCCATAATGTTTTGTCAAATTCTGGAAAGTAAGCGTCACCTGTTACGTCTTGACTGATTTCGGTGAGGTAGATCGTGTCCACTAACGGCATTGCCAATGCGTAAAGCTCAGCACCGCCGACGATAAAAATTTCATCATCCTCTGCACAAGCGTTTATCGCGTCTTCCAGCGAGTACGCCATGATGCTGCCTTCAATTTTTAATGCATCATTGCGTGTTACCACCACGGTAGTGCGACCGGGCAGCGGCTTGCCAATGGAATCGAAAGTCTTACGGCCCATGATGAGATGGTGTCCCATAGTGAGCGATTTAAAGCGTTTGAGGTCTACCGGAATACGCCATGGCAGCGTGTTATTAATGCCAATGGTGCGGTTACGAGCCATTGCAACAATGATCGCGAGCTTACCCTTCTTACCTCCTTTTTCGTTACTTGTCATACAGCCACTGTAGCTTTAATCGCCGGATATGGGTCATAGCCTTCCAGCGTAAAGTCTTCAAACTTGAAGTCGAAGATATTATTCACATCTGGATTGATGTGCATAGCTGGCAGTAATCGCGGCTCACGCGACAATTGCAGCTCAGCCTGATCCAGATGGTTGAGGTACAGATGTGCATCACCGAAAGTATGCACCAAATCGCCTGGCTTCAATCCGCATACTTGCGCCATCATCAAGGTAAGCAAAGCATAAGATGCGATATTGAACGGTACACCCAGGAAAATATCCGCGCTGCGCTGATACAGTTGGCAGGAGAGCTTGCCATCAGACACATAGAACTGAAAGAGGACATGGCAAGGTGCCAGCGCCATTTGATCCAGCTCCCCTACGTTCCAGGCTGAAACGATCAGGCGCCGTGAATCGGGATTGCTTTTAATCTGCTCTATAACATCTGAAATCTGGTCGATGGTGGCACCATCTTTTGCTGTCCACGAGCGCCACTGTTTGCCATAAACCGGGCCAAGGCTGCCATCCTCGTTCGCCCATTCATCCCAAATTCTGACATCATTTTCCTTAAGATAGCGGATATTGGTATCGCCCTGTAAAAACCATAGCAACTCATGGATGATTGATTTCAGGTGACATTTTTTGGTGGTGACTAACGGAAAGCCATGCTCCAAATTAAAGCGCATCTGATAGCCGAATACACTTACGGTGCCGGTGCCGGTGCGGTCGCTCTTCTTTGTGCCATGATTGAGCACATATTTCATCAAATATAAGTACTGGCGCATAAAAATTCCGGGAGTGGGTGGCGACTGTTTGTTTAATGCAAAACAATACATAAAATTTATTGAGGAACAAATGCTAGCACAACTTACACTTTCACTGACGCTACCCAAGAATCTGGTTAACCAACATCTGTTGGTGCGGTTACCTAAAGCTAAAACATTACCCCACGACATGCCTGATAGCGACTTACTCAAAACAGTATTGGCGCGCCGCAATCTCAAGGTGGATGTGCTGACTAACACACCGGTGCCTGCCAATACAGCTAATAGCACGTTAATGGCGTGAGCGATGCTGGATTTTTCCAAGGACGTCTTCACCATCCAGACACAAGTACGCAAGTCCATGCAATTGTTTCTTGCAGAAACGCCGGAAAGTATTGCCATTGCAGCTCTGGGTGATGCTACGCAACGCAAGCTGGCTGTGTATGGTGCATGGGTGAATGGCGCTCTGTTGCTGGAACATAAGAAAAAGGACAAACGCAAACTGCTTCAATAAATTGAACTGTTTGTTTTTCCAACAAGCAAGCATTTGCATCACTTAAGGCGCAGGCCGAAGGCAGTTTTCTATGCCGCGAACTGACTGTGCTTCCGCCTAACGATTTGACTCCAGCTTTATACCGAGCGCGGGTAAAAATACTCGCACAACAACATGGTTGAAAGCATGTAGAGTTTGATCTTAAGAAGCTGCGCAAATTGGACGCGGGTGATTTTTTGGCTGTGGCGCAGGGTGGCGCGGACGAAGATGCCGCCATCGTGCACCTGCGCTACACTCATCCAAAAGCCAAGCAAACCGTAGGACTGATAGGCAAGGGAATTTGCTTCGATACTGGCGAGCATAATCTGAAGCCTGCGCGCTATATGCAAGGCATGCACGAGGACATGAATGGGTCGGCCGTAGCGCTCGGCATCTTGCTTGCAGCGTCACAGGGCAAGCTGGCGGTGAATATTGATTGCTGGCTGGCGATAGCGCAAAACCATATCAGCCCGAAAGCATACAAACAAAACGATATTGTGACAGCGCTGAACGACACCACCATTGAAATTGTTCGTACCGATGCCGAAGGGCGCACGGTGCTAGCCGACACACTTACGCTGGCGGCACGTGCCAAACCAGATCTGATGATTGACTTCACCACCCTAACAGGCAGCATGGCCGTAGCCTTAGGCGCGCTACAGCGGCACACTAGGTAACCTCGAGAAGCTGTTAAAGCGTGTGGTCAGAGCGGGCAAGCAAAGCGGCGAGCGTTTGTGCGCCTTCCCGCTGGATGGCGATTATGAAGCTGCGCTGGATTTAAATGTAGCTGACATCAAGCAAAGCACGCTGGACGGAGGAGCCGATCACATCTTGGCAACCCGCTTTCTTAAACATTTTGTCAATGACATGCCCTGGCTGCATGTGGATTTGTCCGCCAGCCGTTGCGAAGGCTGGCCTGGGTACAGCGGCAAGCGAAGTGACGGGAATTGGCGTAGCTTGGGGCGTACGGATGGTGCAGAGTTAGCACATACGATAGATCAGGCACACAGCAATAGTTCACTTGTCGAATGATAGTAATCCACTATTTTGTGGCCTGCGCACGAATCTTGAATAGGTGACACCTACCACACGATTACACAGTAAGCGGTCAATTCGCAGGCGTTACCTTTCAAAATGAAAAAAGCCCAGCACTTCCGTGCTGGGCTTTTTTGATCCAATCAAAAACCGCTTAAGGAGCTTGAATATTGGATGCTTGCTTACCTTTAGGACCTTGTGTCACGTCAAACGTAACTTTTTGGCCTTCTTGAAGAGACTTGAAACCGCTCATGTTAATTGCTGAAAAATGTGCGAACAAATCCTCGCTACCATCATCAGGAGTAACAAAACCAAAACCCTTCGCGTCGTTAAACCATTTTACTGTACCAGTTGCCATGTGTATTACTTCCTTAACTAAAAACGGGGAACCCCCCCGCGAAACTATTTGAATCGAAGATTGCACATGGAAAAAACCAGTATCGCAAAAACTTTGAATCAAACGCCTGTTAGTATGTTGCACTTATTTAGTAGATATTGTCAAGGTTATTTTCACAAGTTCCATCTGCCCTGCCTCAATTTTTCTTTGGACTATCAGCAAAAAAGTCGGGGTTGGCCAATCACTTTAAAAACGCTGAATCCCGTTCGAAGATTTGGCTGTTTAACACAGAGAGCTGAGGCGTAAAAGGCTGACCCTTGAAAAATCTTTCCAGTGGCCAGCTTTGACGTGTCCCAACGCCATGACCATCATGGCGCACGGTGCAAACTCGACGCACGTTTTCATTTTAGCAAATGTCTCGTATAAAATAATTCTCGAAGCAAAAACTATTGTTTATGCGGTTATTGAAAATAACAATACACAAACAAACCATATTGATTTGTTAAACGCGTTTATACACAGACGGTACGTAACAGGTAACCAACACTCCAAACAAGAGTTGTAGCAACAATATAATCCAGAAAAATTCTGCATTAGTGGTGATGTCCGCCTTCACCATGTGTATGGCCATGTTCCAGCTCATCGGCAGTAGCGGCACGTACATCGGTAACAATACCTACAAAATTTAGCGTTTTTCCAGCAAGTGGGTGGTTACCATCTACGGTCACTTCGGTATCGGTTACATCCACTATAGTGTAGAGCGAGTAATCGTCGTCGTCACCATCTTCCACCCCTCCCTCGAACTGCATGCCGATGGTAATTTCATCCGGGAACAAATTTCGCGACTCAACGCGCACTAGGTCGTGCTCATACTCTCCAAAAGCATTATCAGGTTCCAGCGTAATTTGAAGTTCATCACCTGCCTCCTTGCCTTGTAACGCTTCCTCCACAGTCGGAAATATGCCGTCATAGCCACCGTGCAGGTAGCTGATGGGATCTTCTGTTTTTTCCAGTGGACTACCGTTCGCATCAAATAGCTCATAGCGCAACGACACAACAGTATCTTTTGCAATTTTCATTTTAACTCCTTATATCAGATTTAGAATTTTATCGGCATGACCGAGTGCGTAACACAATTATGAAGCATGGCGTAACGGGTCATGCTTATCGAGCACAAAAGTGGAGCGTTTAATTGATATTTGTTATGTTTATTTACTTTGTTCGCAATTTAAACGAAAGTATATTTGTATGCGTTGGTGTGAATATAATATTAATTCACTCGCATTTTACGGACATAACAATTTGATTTTACTTAATTAAAGTAAAATTGTATCGATGAAGAAACCCAGCAGAAACGTGTATGATTGCAGTCAAGCGATTGATTATACGCGAAACCCAGCCATTGAGGAATCCAATAATACGCGCAAAGCAGACACACTATATAAAGTATATGAGACATTTGCTGAATACGAAATCAGTCGATGATTATACGTCATTTCCTAGTGACTGGATCGTCATGCTAAAGCATTAAACTGGGTAGAACGACTTCAAGGAAAGGGGGTAAGAACCTTGCGCTTAGTGGTATAAGCATCGAGGCGAGATTGCGTTGCGCACATCCCACGCAGCGCCGACAATGAACCTAATTTCGGTGACCCGCAAGTGTAAACTCTATTCGAAACAGCGCGAGCATTACCGCAAACCCATCAATAACGTGCGACATACCTCGCGCTCTGTAACAGTGTGATGGTGAAGCAACAGCAAAGCACGGACTGGATGAATCGAGCTGAGCATTACGCAGAAATCACTTTTCCGCGCTGGGATCGAAGACAGCTTCTCAATGTTGAAAAAGGTGTTTGGTTTGAATTGCTGCGCAGAGTGAGGGCAGCGGCACCTCTAGTCTTAACGTTATATCGGTAGACCAGGCGTAAGCTAAGCTATTAGCCAAATTGTCGCGACACGTGCTTATAGCTTGTCACAACGGGGGCATTGAAATTACAAATTATGGTACTGCGAAGCTCGCGCCAAATCAGGTGAAAACAGGATGGACGGATCAAAATACCATATTCGTCTGCCTATTAAACGAAAGCAAGTGCTCGACTTATGGCGACTGACCAAAAAATACTCAGCGGACAGTCCCAGAAATTCGGGCGTTTATGAATGAGGGCGAATTATGAAAACCAACTTCACCATGCTGGGTGGATTATCGATAGAGGAGTTTTTACGCAACTATTGGCAAAAAAAACCCTTGCTCATTCGCCAAGCATTCCCGCAATTCAATGGGTTACTTGATCGCTTGCAGTTGTTCGATTTAGCTTGCACTGAGGATGTGCAATCACGCCTCGTAACCCAGCGGCACGGTCAGTGGCAAATGCAAGATGGCCCATTTAAAGCGACAAAATTCGATAGCTTGGGCAAGAGCAAGTGGACGGTGCTGGTGCAAGGCGTAAATGAGCACCTGCCAACAGCAGCCGCGCTACTAAAGAACTTTAGCTTCATACCGCACGCACGTTTGGATGATCTGATGGTGAGCTATGCTCCCAAAGGAGGGGGCGTAGGCGCGCATTTCGATTCATATGATGTATTTTTGTTACAGGGCTCCGGTCATCGTCGTTGGCAAATTTCCGCACAGCAGGATCATACGCTAGTAGAAGGTGCTCCATTGAGGATTCTACAACGCTTCCAGTCAGAGCAGGAGTGGGTGCTAGCACCGGGTGACATGCTCTACCTGCCGCCGCATTATGCCCATAACGGCATCGCCGAGAGCGATTGCATGACATATTCCATTGGTTTCCGCTCCCCGAGCTATCAGGAATTGGCAGAACAGTTTCTGGTGTACTTACAGGATCGGGTTTGCTTTGACGAAATGTATGCCGATCCAGATCTAAGAACTCAACGCCATCCCTCAGAAATTAGTACGCATATGCTACGTCAGGTAGAGCAGATCATCCGGCAGATACAATGGACTAAGCATGACATTGCCAATTTTCTAGGTGGCTATCTCAGCGAACCCAAGCCGCATATATTTTTTGATCCACCTACGAAACCACTTAGCTGTGCTCGCTTCGAACAGGCGATACAAACCGGTGGTGTAGCGATGGCCCTGAAAACACAGATTTTGTGTCATAACGACGTGGTTTTTATTAATGGTATGGCGCATGCAGTCGGTAAAGACGCTTATCGAGAATTACGTTCTTTCGCTGATGCGCGCAAGCTGGATTCCAACATGAGCCTGACACGGGAAACATTGGAGTTGCTTTATCTTTGGTACATAGACGGCTATGTGGTACCCATTGCATGCAAGCACATAGACAAATAGGCTTGTTTTTTAGAAAACATCGAGGAAAACTGTCATCAATGTTGCGGTATATCCGATGCCTGATGCCACTTCTGCCAACCGCCTATGACATATTTGCACCTCATTAAATCCAATTTTTCAAGCAGCCTCTTTGCGGCTCGCCGGCTTACCCCATTTCGTCACTATACGGCGTAACAAATAGTATAATATTATTATAAATCAACCAGATGTTGCGCTAAATTTTATACTCGTGTTTTGTATTGTCTGAAAACTTGAATTTTTAGAGGCGCCCATATATTTACTGTCCTTTAAGTCTCGATTTGATAAAATACGAGTGATGCTTTCTCTTCAGTGTGTCGTAACTGGTGTGACTTTAAAAGGCATAATATATATTGTTAATTTTCTAGAATAATTGAAAGTTATAATGTATAATGCTGGCCCATTGTGGTAATATTTTGTCGTAGCTGACTGCCCAAGCCCCCGTTTTTGTATGTAAATTTAATTATTGCGAAGGAATAAAATGAAACATGTTGCTCTAGTTGCTGCCTTGCTGGCATTATCCCTGACTGCTTGTGGCGAAAAGCCTAAGGCTCCTGAAGTTGAAGCCCCAGTTGCGGTTGAAGTACCTGCACCTGTTGTTGAAGCACCTGCACCTGCACCTGCTGTTGAAGCGGCTGCTACAGCAGCAGACGCCGCTGGTAGTGCAGCTGTAGCCGCTGGTACTGCTGCAGAAGCTGCCGGTACTGCAGCAGGAGCCGCTCATGATGCTGCTGATGCCGCCAAGGGTGCAATGCATAAGTAATTTTTCTTCTTAGAATAATAAAAAAACCGACTTTATGTCGGTTTTTTTATTATTTGTGCATCCTATTTTTAAACAATTTCTCGCCAGGTAAATCCTTCGTCTTGCGTAGCTACTGCAACCCATTCCGGGTTGCAATTAAGAACTGTACTTAACGCATATACCGCAAGTTCAGGCGTGTTATTTTTTCGGCTCAGATGTGCAGCTACAATATGCTGCAAGTGGCTATAGTCCAACCGCGCCAACAGCGTTGCCGCGTCCGCATTATTCAAATGACCGAATCGCCCACCAACCCGATGCTTTAGACTTTGTGGATAAGCACTGTTGGCCAACAGTGCAGCATCATGGTTGCATTCCAGCACCAACGCATCGCAACCACTTAACGTTGCTTCAATATGGGGTGTGGAACAACCGATGTCGGTCAATACCCCCAGCCGTTTTGCACCATCACTGAACACATATTGTACTGGCTCGGCTGCATCATGTGGCACGGGAAAAGGCTGCACTAACAGCCCATCGATAGCAAAGGGATGGTGCGAGTCAATTTTTGTCAGCTTGGCTAAATTGCTCAGAAGTTTAAATTGCGCACGAAATGTACCGTGCGTAAGCCATATAGGAATCGAGTATTTACGTGCCAGCCGCGCCACCCCCGCAATGTGGTCGCCGTGTTCATGTGTAACCACGATGCCGTTAAGACAATCAGGGGTCAAGCCAAGACGCGCTAGGCGCATGCAGGTATCAGTTAGGGGAAAACCGCAGTCCATTAGTACACAGGTTTTGCCAACTTGCACTACCAGTGCATTACCTTCGCTGCCGCTACCAAGTGAAGCGAAACGCATTGACAAAGGTTGAACGTTACTTGGCCAGCTGTTTGTACAATAACTCTGTTAAACGTTGAGTCGCCTCGTCATTGCCAGAATTTCCGTTAAGAGCACCAACTTCGCTACCAGCATTATTCTCACGTACAAATATTTGATAACGTGCAGCTCCTTCGGTCGAATTTTTAGTTGATTTTCGGTTACTATCACTACGCCAGAACAGCAAGCTATCGACCCAGCTTTTTTCCTTCGAGGAGTCTTTACTCGCGTTCACGAAATAGATGCCACGAACTCTATTCTTGTCCTTTATCTCTATGCCCGCTTGATCTAACGCCAACCCGACCTTGCGCCAACTCTTGTCAAATGGCTCGTTCAACATAATGATTTTGCTGCCGTTAATATCTTGCAGCTTCGGCATGATGGCCGCTCTCGATGAAGATTTATCGAGGGTCTCTTGAGATTTAGATGCGTGCTCTGCCTGAACCTGATTTTCCGTTCCTCCCCCTAACTTGATCATCAATAATTGCAGCATGCGGGCTTCCAGCTCAGGATCACTCGGACGTGACCTCCATTTATAGCCGTTCTTATCTACATCCAGCGCCTCTTCCATGCCGCGATGGCTAATATAAATTTCCGAGCTATTGCCATCCTTGCTACGTTCCAAGCGAGTGCTATACATGTCTTGTTCGCCAGATGAATTTAGTTTATCGAATATCTTGCCAAATATTTTACTTAAACCACTTCTCTGGATATTGGCACGCCTCTCTGCCCAGTCTGTTTCGATGAGACCAGCCGCAGGATTGTCGGACTTGATGGTAAAACCTTGTTCCTGCCAGAATTCTTTAACCAACGGCCAATTGATCTCTACTTTGCTTCCCACGACTAGCCAACGTTGAGTGCCGCTACGTTCTAAATGCACATTCGTTACTTCCGGCAATACGGTGGAATCAACACCAACTTGCGTTACTTGACCTTCCTTAACAAAATCAGAATAGTTAGCTGCGTTCTCGCCGTCACTGCCTGGTATAGTATGTTTGCTTCTAGCAACAGGGGCAGTCAGGTCAGGCGGAACTTCTAGCGTTGGCACCTGGCCTGCCCCAGATTTATAATCAACACGCTTATTGTCAAGGCCAAGGGCACTGCATCCGCCCAAAATTAATAATGAAAAAAATAATGCAAATAAATATAGTGTTCTCATGCCACCTCTGAAATCATTTATTACTATAAGTTCAATTAGTTGAGTATTACATTTTTAATAAATACTCGGACATTCTGGATACGCAGCACAAGACGGAATCTGCGTTCAGTCATTGCTCCCGCTATGGCGAAAATTTTACTGGTGCTGGGTCGGAATTGAGCTAATTGATCACTCCTGCCTGGCGCATCGCATTTCCCACTATGTCTTGGGAAACTGCAGTCAGTGGCGCAAGCGGCAGGCGCAGTACATTCTTCATTTGCCCCATAGCTGACACAGCCCACTTTACTGGTATAGGGTTGGCCTCAATAAACAAGTGGCGGTGCAACCCTAACAGGCGGAAATTGATCGCGCGCGCCTTGACTAATTCACCGTTAAAGGCGGCTAAGCACATCTCATGCATTAACTTGGGCGCCACGTTAGCGGTAACTGAAATCGTGCCATGTGCGCCCAGCAATATAAGCGCCAACGCACTTGCATCATCACCACTGTATATCGCAAAATCTTTGGATGCCCGCTGTAACAGATCACTACCACGCTCGATATTACCAGTTGCATCTTTGATGCCAACGATATGGGGAATCTGTGCCAAGCGAAGCACAGTATCGTTATGCATGTCCGCACAAGTGCGTCCTGGCACGTTATATAGTATGTGCGGCATATCTACAGCTTCGGCAATGGCTTTGAAGTGCAAGTACAAACCTTCCTGTGTTGGCTTGTTGTAATACGGCACCACTGTCAGCGAAGCATCTGCACCCGCCTTTTTTGAGAAAGCTGCTAATTCAATAGCCTCTTTGGTTGAATTCGCGCCAGTTCCGGCAATCACTGGAATGCGCCCGGCGGCATGCTTCACTGCCTCCTGAATCAACAACTCATGTTCGGTTACATTCACCGTAGGTGATTCGCCTGTGGTGCCGACAACTACAATACCATCCGTGCCCTGAATAATATGAAAATCAATCAGAGCGCGGAACGCAGTTAAATCCAGACTGCCGTCTTCGTGCATAGGGGTTACGATTGCAACTATACTGCCTTTAATCATGGCTCTTGGAGATGTTGAAGTTGAATCGATTATTGAAGACATTTATATTTAGTGGACGCCAAATAATTCAACATCAAAAACCAATGCTGCATTTGGCGGGATAGCACTTCCTGCACCTCGTTCGCCATAGCCCATGTCAGCGGGAATAATGAGTGTGCGTTGACCGCCGACTTTCATACCCGCGACGCCTTGATCCCAGCCTTTTATTACCCGCCCTGCGCCTAATGGAAAAGAAAAATGTGCACGTCTATCGCGAGAACTATCAAACTTTGACCCTTTGTTACTTGGCGCAGTCGCATTATAAAGCCAGCCTGTGTAATGCACGTCGACCGTTTTACCTGCTACAGCCTCTTTGCCATCGCCGACTTTGTGATCTATTTTTATGAGTTTTGTAACTGCAGTCGCTGCACTCTCAGTGGCAGAAAATGCGTTCTGGGTTGGCAACACCATAGGTAAAATAAATGCGCCAGAAAACAACAATGCTTTAATGTTATGCATGATCAATCCTTAATTAAAAATAACAGTGCAATAGTATCATTTTAGGAACATCTAGACGGGGAGCCTGTGACACTATCAAAAGTATATCTCACACCTGTCATTTAAACATCGCGCCCAAGTATTATATTGGGGCACTTATTCAACAAAGATCAACCGATGCCAAACACAGATTTCTCGTACTTGTTTACAAAGTTGGAAAAAATAAAGAAATCCCAGTGATGACTTCGCCGAAAAATAACGTTTTCACAGAAGACAAAGCCCATTTACGTGTATTAACTGGACTGCGTGGATGGGCGGCATTATGGGTGCTGATCTTTCACGTTTATGAGAAATCACAACATGGTCCAGTTTTTTTCCCCATTGGCAAATGGAATATTGACCTAACACCTTTTTTCTCATTAGGCTGGTCGGGGGTGCAAATTTTTTTTGTGCTATCTGGATTTTTGCTTAGCTTGCCGTTCGCCCAATGGCAAGCAGGATCACGGGACAAGCCTAATCTAAAACGCTATTTGTTCCGGCGGGTCACCAGGGTATTTCCGGCTTATTACGCCCAGTTAGCTATCTTGCTTGGTGGAGCTTATTTACTGGGCCTAGCGAGTCCGATTGCCAATGTGGAATCATTTTTGAGACATTTGTTCATGTTGTTTGTGCCGCCTCCAGTAGGCATGGATCCAATCAACACCGTGTGGTGGACATTACCCATTGAATTCATGTTTTATCTGGCGCTGCCATTTCTGGCAGGACTGATCAATCCAAAACGCTGGCTGTTATTGCTGGTTTTTATGTTGACCAGTATGTGGTTGTGGCGCGCAGGAACAATCCTATACACCGGCCCGGGAAATTTTTTGATGTCATCGCAATTGCCTGGTTCCATGGATTCATTTGGAATGGGCATGCTCGGGGCAATGTTACATGTCAGTAAGAATAGCGTATCTACATGGATGTCAAAGCACCATAACCTGATAGCAATAGCAGGCCTGGCAATCTTGCTCCTGTGTCTGTATTGGATGCATTTTGGGTGGATGGATTATTGGAACCACAGTCTGATTTTTTATACTTGGACAACGGTATTCAGCTTCGCGGCAATTTTGGTGGCAATAGCGGGTATTAACGGCAATCGGTTGATAGGCTGCCTGTTTGGAAATTCAGCTATCGTTTTTGCTGGCGTTGTAAGCTATAGCATTTACTTATGGCATGTTCCCCTGCTCAGATGGCTTGCGGACATCGGGGTATTTAGCGCGCTTCAGGATGACAGATTACCCTTACTACTGCTGGCGACTACGGTAGGGACGATTGCTATAGCTTCAGTATCCTATGCGCTTATTGAACGGCCATTTATCCGTATGCGACGTTGAGACTATAAAAAACCTGCATTCGCTTAAATACTCACCTCGTTATCAGCCATAAATCCATTACGAAATAAAACTGAAGTGGAATACGATATGGCGCGATTCAAACCGAGGCACGATCGAGTTCCTCGACCCCTACACCAAGCCTTAAAACTTCTGCCAGTCGATTTCGAACAGCAAGTCACTGCGGCAGTTTTGAATACACACTATGCCATCTGGTCGATCATGAACTCGATCTTTCTATTTTCCATGCCCGCTAAAAGAAATGACGTCGATGGCGCATTTGCCTACGATCCGGCAGTGCTGATCAAGATAAGTCTGTTGGCCCAAAGCCGGGGCAACAGCGAGAAGCTTGATATGATGATACTTTCACCATACCTTCAAATAGGCATAACATTTATGCAAGACTACGCATCATTCAATTAAAAAGGGATTCTTAACATGGCAGGAACTAGCCTTTTAACCCTAATCGACGACATCGCAACCATTCTGGACGATGTTGCTGTAATGAGCAAAGTCGCAGCTAAAAAAACTGCAGGGGTACTCGGGGATGATCTGGCGCTTAACGCTCAACAAGTGTCAGGGGTCAAGGCCGACCGCGAATTACCCGTTGTCTGGGCGGTTGCAATAGGATCACTCAAAAACAAATTCATTTTGGTGCCTACTGCAATTGCTATCAGCACATTTATCCCGTGGGCTGTAACGCCATTGTT
The DNA here is from genome assembly GCF_927797785.1 of Candidatus Nitrotoga sp. BS. Taxonomy (GTDB): domain Bacteria; phylum Pseudomonadota; class Gammaproteobacteria; order Burkholderiales; family Gallionellaceae; genus Nitrotoga. The sequence goes on from NZ_CAKMLL010000109.1 coordinate 18,642, forward strand.
AATGCTGGGTGGAGCATTCCTTTGCTACGAAGGATTTGAAAAAATTGCCCATAAATTGATACAAAGCAAAACAGAAATCAATCTACATCACATTGAGCATATGGGGGCAGTCGCCAATCGTGGCGTCGATATGGTCACTTTCGAAAAAGACAAAATTAAAGGCGCAATTCGTACTGACTTTATCCTGTCTGCTGAAATAATTGTAATCACCCTAGGCACGGTTGCAACGGAATCGTTTTGGATACAGGTAGCAGTACTAACAACAATTGCCATCATCATGACCGTCGGTGTCTACGGCTTGGTGGCTGCGATCATTAAGCTGGACGATGCTGGAATTTACCTTGGTCAAAAAAACGGTGAAAGTCTATTTCGCAAAACGCAGCGTTGCATAGGAAACGCTATTTTAAAAATTGCCCCTTACCTTATGAAGAGCCTGTCTATCGTCGGCACGGTTGCCATGTTCATGGTAGGCGGGGGGATTCTTATCCATGGCATATTTGGTACATCGGAACTACTCCACAATTTAGCAAGTAGCGACAGCGGCATGATTGGTTCACTAGCTAGCATTGGGATACCTGTGCTACTCAATGTCCTGACTGGAATTCTGGCTGGTGCGGCCGTCTTCCTCGGTGTGACCGCTGTAAAACGAATTTTTCGGGCGGTCGATCAGCCTTAATGCGTGGCAAATATTCGCAGACGCCTCTGTTTGCTCGCCTATTTTGAGACTACCTCCAATACTTAGATACCGACTCTAAAGTCAAGAATTTTTCAGGTAATCGTGTTGATATGGCTGTTGAGTTTTGAATCCGCCAGAGTAATATAAATATGAATGCCTAACAAACGAATGCAGTCGGCTAAACCAAGCACTACGCTCGCAATTTGTCCTTAATGTGTGGCGTTCTGCGACTTAGAGAGTGGACGCTAAAATAGCGCTGCGGGAAAGCAGTTAGGTAAATCGAAATATTGAAACTTGATGAAAGTGTACTGCCTGTGATTTCAATTGCTGAGGTGAATTCAAGAACGCACGGAGTAGCATAGCGCCAGCGTAGAGACAGAAAAAAGGAGATACCAGATGAGTCAGAAAAAATTGGAAGAATGCGGAATGGACGCTTCGAGTTTCATCAAAAGTTACGTTGAAAAGCACAAGAAGGAATTGGAAAAACTGAGAGAAAATGCCGCTGCGCTGAAGTTCGATGGACAGTGGTTCATCATTGGCGATAAAGAATACCCGCAGAAGAGACTGCAATACGCGACGACGTCATTCGAAGAAGCGGAAGTTTCCCCGCGCATCATTTTGTATCCGGCTGGAGAGATGGATATCCAGAAAGCGATGGGCCTGTGTCGCGAGCTTGGGATGGCGATTGCCGTGCGCACTGGAGGACATCAATACTGCGGATACTCATCAACCTTGCCGGTAAACATGCAGATTGATCTTAGCCAGACCTTTCCGCTGTACGAGTATGACACGGCGAACAACGTGCTGCGCTGCGGCGTCAGCCACCCTTTGGGGAGCTGGGCCGAGAAGAATCACGAGAACGGAATCTACCTGCCGATGGGGATGTGCGCGCATGTGCACCTCGGTGGTCATGTGCATACTGGAGGATGGGGAATGGTGGCGCGTAGCCATGGCATCTTGGCAGATCACGTACTGGCGTTCGACATCATACTTGCGAGCGGTGACAAAGAGCGGATCGTGCGGCCCGAAGCCGGGAAGACGACAGGGCACAACGACGACGTCTACTACGCTGTATTGGGTGGCGGAAAAGGAGGCGATTTCGGGATCGTGACGCATTGGGAATTCAGTCCTTTACGCGACGAAAATTACCCTAATTCTGCGTGCTACACATTTCTGTGGCTTTGGTCGGAGGAGAAGATGAAAGCCGTGGTGCGCAAGATGGAGCAATTGTCCAAACTGTGCGCAGACGGAACGGTACCATCCGACTACGAGTTTATGCTGACCATAACGGGTTACGGGTGGATAAACTGGGTGTCCGACTCGACCATAAGTGAACTGGAAAAGCTGGGATTCGGCGACGACCTTTCGGTTCCGGCTCCGCCTCTGATCCAGCTGTGGATGTGTTTCACGAACAAGGAGGGCGTGAGAGAGAAGTTCGACGACCAGTGGTTCGAATCTTTCGCTGCAGAAGATGTCTGCGGAAACCCGCTGGTGGCCAATCGACTGAAGAACACCCCTGTCTCTGAAGGACTCGCGCAACATTTCATTATGAAGCAGGATCGGGAGATGGAATATCCATACGTCAAGCGCTCTCGAGTCACGATGAACGTACCGGAGGGGTTTGCCGAAACCTATACCGAGCGCATGCTCAAGATCATGTCTTTTTCCACCGGGCTTTGTCAGCACCTCGTCTCGCAAATGCAGATCTACGCGGGTGGTGCCGTGGCGGAGTACGGGAAAACAGGTATCACGTCCTATTCATGGCGCCAACAAGCTTTTGCCATGAGCCACGACTCATTCTATTCGGCAAACTGGTTCTGCCGCAACGAACGCCAGAATGCAGAGCAGTGGCAAAAGGAAAACGACGCGGTATTTATCGAGAAAAAGGCTTATGCGGACGCGGATATGCGAGTTTTTGCATACACCTTTGGTGACCGGGTACTAGAGGAAGTGTGGCCCTTCTTCTATGACAGTAAGGAAAAATACGAACGATTGAGAAGTATCAAGGGAAAACTTGATCCGAATGGCCTTTTTTCTGCTGATCAGTTTTCCTTACAACCGTTGTAGATATACGGAGCAGATTCCGGCAACCGCAGTATCATCAAGGAGCGGAGCAGAACCTCGCTCCGTATTTAGAACACTTGTTGACGGGCTTAGTGTGACACCATGCTCCGGTGAAAAAACCGCAGAACCCGATGTTCGAGATTAGCCGGACATCCGCTTAGTCTTTAGGCAAAAACGAGTGGGGAGCATCGAAAACGAGTAGTGAAAGCCGAAACGCACAACGTGCGTCTCTCAGAAGTCGCCCCCTAAGACTGATGATGGCGGGCTGCGTACAAGTTGTATGGAGTCCAACAGATTTCCTGTCGGGCTTCCATATTGCTGAGGTAATTGCTCTACTATCTGAGATCAAAAAGGAGGATATTCATATGGTTCAAAAGGCTGCTGTACTATGTGGGAAAATGCTGTGGTCATATGCTGCAAAATCTATCAAGCGTCTAGTCGGCTCTTGGGAGGTCCACCTTCCTTACAGGGTAATCCTGCTGATGAGCCTGTGAGAATCAGGCGAAAAGGCAATGAGAGTTTGCCTAATACGGCATTCAAGCGGACGGGCTTAGCCAGTCGCTTAATTAGGCGTTGAGGCTGAAAAAAACCTAAATCCGTCAAAAGACCATTCCAAGATCTGCCATCCTTTCATCATCAGTACGTACATGCTGCGGAGATGATCACGCGCTGATTTGCAACAGTAGAGCCGTTATTTGGCAACCTGTGCGGTAACAAGCGATGCATCACTCTACCCTGCGTGGAAAAACCAAGGTGGATGGACAGTGGAAACTTTACTGCCTAGTGCATAATATTGAAAAGCTAGTGAAACAAGGTTATGAGAGATAAGAATGCCGGGAAGATAAATTCTCGCCTATTTATCCCACGAATATGCCGCTCGTACCAGCCTCGTTTACAATGAAGATGATGGCTTTGTTTGAAAACTTTTCTGCTTAAAGCTGAACCAAGCGTTCAGATTTGGGTTTTTACAGCTTCGTTATGCACAAAGAGCCGCGCACTCCACATGAATACACAAGAATACGTATTAATCCTAATGAATGACGTGGGAGTCGTTAATTTATTATCTTTAACACTTGCAATCGCAGGGATATTTTTTTCTGCATATTTTTACTTAAAAGGCAAAAAAGAAAAATTACCCACATATAAAATAAGAAGTACAAGCCTAATAAGAGAAAATATTAAGCTAAATAAAGATATATCCATAAGTTACAAAAATGAACCAATAGAAGAATTAACGATGTCTAAGATTTCAATTTGGAATCGTGGATCTGACGTTATAAATAGTTCGGACGTAGCAAAAGCAGACCCCATAGCTATTAAGATACCGAATGAGCATACGATATACTCAGTTGAAATCGATCATATCACCAGCCACATAAACCAATTTTCAGTACAGTTATCAGAAGATAGAAAAACAGTGGCGATAGAGTTTGATTATTTTCAGAAAAATGAAGGCGCAATTTTTAAGATATTTCACAGCGCCCCAGGCAGTAACAGCTTAAAAATAACTGGCTCTATCAAAGGCGCAGGCAAAATAAAAGATGCCGATACCCTAGATGATGATTACTACGCCATGGTGTTTCTCGAAAAGTTTTTAAACCCAGTCCTCCCCAGTAAGAGCAGGGAAAAACGAAAAGCCATGATGTTGTTTTTGATATTACTTACTCTTCCGATTACATTACTCCTTATTTTGCTAGGTGGATTAAGAAACCTGCTTCACAGATCACCTACAGAATTCAAGCTTCTCAATCTAGAAAACTAACTAAATTTCCCCCAAAACACTTGCGCATAACAACTGGTTCAATTTGTTTGCTTCGCTCACTGGGTCGGGCTAAAGCCTACTCCTTAACTAAACGTTATGCACTACATCCAACCACATATAATTAAATAATAAATTAAAAAATGAGGCATTACATCTGACAACATCTGATTTTGAAATTTCTGCGATGGAGAGAATTTTGAAACAAAAATATTTGAGCACCGCCGTCATCTTAATTGTTTGTAGCCTTTTTTCCGGCTGCTCTTCGCAGCAGCTTTATAGTATTAGCCAAGAATATCAACGTAACCAATGCCTACAGATACCTGACAAAACTGAAAGTAACAGATGCTTGAGCAAGGTACCAAGTTATGACGATTACAAGCGAGACAAAAATTCGGACACCAAATAGCCAATGCTAGGGTGGCTTCCTTATACAATCAGCCGTTTTTTTCAGTCATCCAAAATATATTGCTGGCTATGCATTCGCATTGAGGCGTTTACTTAAGTTGATCCACCCGGCAATCCTTTACTTTTGTCCCAAAAATAGCAAGATTCGGGTCGCATATGAGTGCTTAAACCTTCATACTTTATTCGTGCTGGAACAATTTTTTGCCAGTAAATAAATTAAATTATCAGAGATTTCACAAAATGCCTGCACTGTCCAACAAGGCCGCCATCACGGCCTGCTCGACGCTCCTCGTTGACGGCAGGTTTCCATTAGTCGCATCTGAATAAGTAAAACCAAAAAACCCATGGGAAATTTAGATGTCTGAATATGACCGCATAGCCGAAGCGATTTATTTTATTTCCAACCGGTTAAATAGTCAGCCGACTTTAAATGAAATTGCAGCGCACTTGAATTTGAGCCCCTTCCACTTCCAGCGACTATTCTGCCGTTGGGCCGGGGTAACCCCTAAAAGATTTTTGCAGGTGCTTACCTTGGAGCGCGCCAAGCAATTGCTGAAAGAATCGAAACCCTTGCTTGAAGTTTCAGATTCCTTAGGGTTGAGCAGCAGTTCGCGTTTGTATGATCACTTCGTACATTTAGAAGCGGTCACCCCCGGGGAATACAAATTGGAAGGCGCGGGTTTAACTATTGAGTATGCGGTACACGACACGCCCTTTGGAAAAGCGTTTATTGCCATCACTGCCAGAGGAATTTGTGTTTTTTCGTTTCTGGAAAACATGGAAATCGAAGAGCATCTCACTGCTTTAAATAAGAAGTGGCCGCATGCGCTAGTGCATGAAAATCGCCAACGAACGCTTGCGGTTATCAGGGCCATGTTCGGCGTAGAAAAGAAGTTGGATCGTCCTTTATCTTTGCATGTTACAGGTACGAATTTTCAGATCAGTGTGTGGAAAGCCTTGTTGCAAATACCGCCGGCAACGGTGACGAGCTATTCCCAGGTGGCAACCGCGATAGGCCGTCCAAAGTCTGCCAGAGCGGTGGGGCTGGCGGTAGGTGCAAACCCGGTTGCATTCCTCATCCCCTGCCACCGCGTCATTCAACTAAGTGGAAAGCTTGGCGGGTACCGTTGGGGTGAGGGGCGGAAACAGGCGATCCATGCATGGGAGTCAGCACGAAATGAGCAACCTTATCACGGCATTCAAGAGTGACGCGCAGCCTTTCAGTTTGACGTTGACGCTGTAGAAAAAGACGCTGTCGCAAATTTTTTGCACCCATTTCAATATTTCATATAGCATTTCTCTGTCGTCTATTCCATACCCTCAGCCCGACGTTCAACCAGCTTTTGCAAAAGCGAGGAACCGGTTGACGCTATGTTTGAAAGCTCACGCATGAAAAAAATTCTGTTCGTTGTTGCAGCGCTGTTTGCTGGATACGCCTACTTTGGTAGCCAATATAGTGCTACGCCGAATAACGCATCGACCGCTACACAGAACCAGCGTGCAGATACATCCGACACGGCAATTGCGAATGCATTTGCAAACAAAATTAGCAACTTACAGGTCTCTGGTCAAGGCGTTGTCATCAAGTTGCTACCCGATGACAATGACGGTAGCAGGCATCAAAAATTCGTAGTCAAATTGGCCAGCGGTCAGACGCTATTAATCGCACACAATATTGATCTCGCTGCCAGAGTTGCCAGCCTGAGTGAAGGCGATTCAATTATGTTTAATGGTCAGTATGAATGGAATGCAAAAGGCGGAGTTTTACATTGGACGCATCTAGATCCAAATAGGTCTCACCCTGCTGGGTGGCTACAACACCAGGGTAAAATTTACCAATAAAACTTTAAAGCCCTCGTTCCATTTCTTTCCTTTGGATCGCTCGACGTTGCGCATTTACATCCGCGCAGCGCCGGTTAGCTCTATGTTAAGGTGCCGGTGAAACAGCAAGCATAATTTCAACGATACCTGGTATCACTAAGCGCATATTTGTTTTTTCAAGCTCAGCCAAACTGGAGACCCGCGAGGCATCATCATGGAACAAACCACATTTAGAAGCTTGGTGATTGAAGAACTGAATGGCCGGTTTTCAAAAACTGTTAAAACAAGGTCTATTGGTGATTTGCCAAAAAATGATTTACTGATCCGAGTTCAATATTCCTCCTTAAACTATAAAGATGCTCTTTCCGCAACAGGCAATAAGGGAGTAACAAGAACATACCCGCACACGCCGGGAATTGACGCTGTTGGCACAGTTGTGCATTCTGACAATAAAAAGTTTCGTGAGGGCGAAACAGTTATCGTCACCAGCTATGACCTGGGTATGAATACACCTGGAGGCTTTGGGCAATATATTAGCGTGCCTGCGGACTGGGCGGTGAAGTTGCCGGATGAACTTTCGATGAAAGAATCGATGATTATTGGCACCGCAGGCCTCACTGCCGGAATGTCTGTACTTAGACTGACAGAGCATATCAAGCCAGAAGATGGAAAAGTTATAGTGTCTGGAGCAACCGGAGGAGTTGGCGCACTGAGTGTAGCTATTCTGGCAAAGTTAGAATTCGAGATTTCAGCAATCTCAGGCAAAACGGCCGAGTTCGATTTTTTACGCAAGCTTGGCGCAAGCGAAGTAATTGCGCGCAAAGATTTTGAACAGGAGAATGAACGTCCCCTGATGAAGGGTGTTTATGCCGGAGGAATAGATACAGTAGGCGGGAGCATCCTGGACAATATGATCAAATCACTTCAACCCATGGGGGTGGTTACCTGTTGTGGAAATGTGGCTACAGCAAAACTCAATCTCACAGTATTCCCGTTCATTCTCAGAGGCGTCTCCTTAATCGGAATTGACTCTCAAAATTATCCTATGCCTTACAGAGAAATTGTTTGGAACAAATTAGCCAAAGACTGGAAACCCGATAACTTGGTGGATGTTTACAATGAGATCTCTTTGGATGAATTGAGCGATCATATTGATCTTATGCTTGATGGAAAATTAAAGGGCAGAACAATTGTTGATATGGAGTCATAACCAGCGGGTGGATAGTGACCGAAATTCTATGCGCTTCGTTTCAGGATTCCGGCAGGCCAACCCAACGTTATAAATCTTAAAGAGGAACGAGCGATGACTGAAAACGAAAAAATAAACTATATTGAATTCCCTGCCCATGATATTGAATCAACCAAATCATTCTTCACTTCAGTCTTTAATTGGCAGTTTGTTGACTATGGTCCTGAATATTCATCTTTTTCGAATCAAGGCATAGATGGTGGTTTTTTCAAGTCAAATTTATCGGCATCTACACAAAATGGCTCAGCCCTAGTCATTTTCTATAGCCAAAACTTAGAAAGCACTCAACTTAAAATTGAACATGCCGGTGGTGTTATTTCAAAAGTGATCTTTTCGTTTCCAGGTGGGCGTCGTTTTCACTTTTTAGAGCCTAGCAATAATGAATTCGCAGTGTGGTCTGATACGGTTGCATAACAAAGGCGTGAACTACGCAACCTTCAGTGCCGGATCGCTTTCTCTCTGCGCTTCAAATCAACTATTTACGCAGGGCGTGGCGGGTGAGGATGAATTATGTTATTGAATCAAATCAATGGGCAACCCTACTCCGCAATAGCGGCTTCGTTTAGCACCTGGCTTCAATGGTCATGCTTAATTTTTACTGGGGAACTTAATGATGAAAATTTCTCTTTGGTTTTAATGTTAATACTGGCACCTTTCGCATCACATGAGGTAGCCGCACATGGATCAACCCAGGTAATACAGAATAACTGCATCAACAATATACAGGGCGCAATATCCTGGAACTACGAGGGTCGCAAGCGATAGGCACCGTCAATCTTAAGCGCCTTTGCGCGGGAACTCTGAATGCATCAGAACCCGGGGCTTGTTTCAAGAAAGTAATGCATGGCGGCGTCAACTGGGGCAGAGAAACGCAATGAAAATGGTAAAACGCGCTCGATTTATGTGCGGGAACCAGCAATGCAAAGATGACCGTCTATTGTTTTCAAGGCAGCCTGAGCCAGGGAAACCAATGGGCGCATGCGATAAAAGACTGTCGTGCACCCAAAATGCTGGCTATCGCGGAAGTCCTGATCGCTGCTCCCCAAGTCAATGAGATCGCCCAGTCCGGTAACTCAGGCCCGAACATTTGCGAGGCTGGCGTCAAATCGATTAACCATGATGGCAACGTCGAAGTGCGCAAGCCCGATGGAACTGTTACGGAATATTTCGACGGCGGTATGAAAATCACCAGGCCAAATGGCGAATCGTCATCCGCGCTGTATTCAACGCAGGCTCCGGTTGCCATACCGCCAGGGATCCCGGACCAAACCCATAGTTCATGGCTGAACTCTCATAACGAAGGCTTGCTCAACATATTGAAAAATTTTGTGAATAATGATCAGGCTGCTAGACACCAACGTTCTTTGGTTTGGTGAATTATTCTGCGGCCACGACACTTAAATTTTCCATTCGGAAATGGCGTATCTGGTATTGGCATATCCAACCATTGTCATAGCCCGTACCAGCCGTCGCCAATATTATAAAAGTGACCAGAAATATCCCTCGATCTTTGCCACCGTATCAGCAGCGAATATTAATTCTGGGAATTCTGGGCATTTATTCTGATGATGGACTCATGTAATCGGTTAATAATTCTTGGCACCATTCAGGTAGTGAATGGCTTTTTAATTCAAGTTGCCCATCGTGAATAACAGCAACTTGCTGAAAAGGGTTGTCGGCGCGAGAATTGTCCAGAATATAGGTGTGATTGCATAAGGGCAGCGTCTGTTTTATCAACTTTAATACCCTTGGAATCCGACTGATTACTTTTTCTTCGGGAACATAATGTCCACCTTCACTCATGCGTTGAGCGATACGTGCTTGATTGAGTGAAACGTCATTCAAATGAATGAATACCAAAATGATTTCATAACCTGCTGTTTTGGCCTGAGCAACAAAATCAATTTTTGAAGGATGAGAAAAAACGGTTTCAAAGCAGAAGCTTCGTTCTTCCCGTAATAGCTGAAAGCGCATTTGTGTCGCCAATAGCGCGGCATCATAGCTGTGTAATTCCGGCGCGAGTGGATAAAGTTCTTTTGCCAATATATCAGCATTAATAAACGGTATGCCACGCGCTGCTAATTGCGTGTGATAAAAAGTGCTTTTTCCTGAGCCATTCCCACCAGCCAGTAACCAAAGCTGTTTTTTGTGCTTCAAGATTTGAGCATGTTTATTTCAACAAACTCGCCATCCTGAAATTTTCCTGTCTTAACTTCTCCACTCGAATCAATTTTCTCCAAATAACCCGGGTGCGTTAAAGACACCTGATACTTTACCAGGCTGCTAGTAACGGCCTGAGGCAAGGTTTTATAAGTGCTACGCTGATCTTCAAGCTCTCGAAAAACTTCACTGGGATCAACTGCTTCACTATAAATAGGTGCGACTTTGATTGTTGCTAATCCGGTTGCAACAGACAGCAAATCATCCGGGGTCAGCATCGCGGATACGTTGCGCCCCATTGCAGCCCAATACTCAATTTGTTCGGCGGTACTACGGTGATACTGCTTACCCGTCACCGTCGCCAACTTCATCAAATCTTCTTGCAACCGAATAGGAGAAGCAGATTTTGCCATGATCATTCCTTGCAAATGGTATCTGGAAGCATGAGTGTAGCAGATTGCTACATGTGTGTTTAACGTAATTTAAACCTGATCCCATAACTTTAAATTTACGCTTAAAAGTTATGGGGACACATTACTTAATTCCTTGCGCAATTAAGTAATGCGTCCCCAGCATTCCAGTAAAAAACAATCACTCTCATACCTGCCACCATGCCAAGCGTAAGTGAGATGTTGGGCTTCATTTCATTCAGCCCAATCTACCGCGCTGTTGAAGCATATAATGCAATGTAGTAGACTTCCACTTACTTGGATCGAAATACTGGGTGGGTCACAGCGGCTCGGGAAACCGGCCCCAAATACGATGCAGAAGAGAGGTGGACAATCATGAGCAAGCGCTTCCAAAATTGGGCTGAGACTTGGATCGAGGATAACATCCTTCATGGCGGTAATCCCGACATCGAGAGCTACGATGTGCGGGCAAGGCGGCTGATGGATGAAATGTACACCGCAGCGGCTGCGGCCAACTTCTCAGACTTAGAGACTGCGGAGGAGCGGAAGCACCTTGCACCCCTGGTTATGGCGAAGGTCTCGGACGACACCGAATTCGACTACGATACATTTACGCTCAAGTATCTACTGGCGGCGGAGTTTGAAGACGGCGACTGAGCCCCGCCCGACTTACTCACACCGGCTAACCAACGCATTCAGCTATGCAGGGTTGGCACGGTTTTGCCTCGTAGAGGTCCTCGCACCCGGAGGGTGTGCCCACCCGAATTCTCAAAAATCGCGAATCGACTATCTGGCAACGGCGATTCTGTGAACACCAACTTTGCGATGAAAATGTTTTTGCCCGCCCTGTCGATTACATTCATTTCAATTCGGTCAAACACGGGCATGTACAACGTGCAGCTGCCCGCGTGGGCTCAAGACGTGCCCACCCTACTCGACTGACATGGCCTAATAGTTGCGACCGCTCTTCGCAATCGTCTTCATTCAAATGTAAGTCCTCAAACCTATTACCACTTGAAGTGACATGATAAAGTGCGCCGGATAGCAGCATAGAATTGAGGTGCGCAAATAGCTGATGGAGTAGATGGTTATGGTAGCGGTGAGAAGTTGAGATTCTTTTAATTCAACTCGGGCTCAGAGCATTGCATCAGGGACTAAAGCAATGGGATTCACACGAAGTGCAACGATTATCTTACCCATTACCCGCATTTCAATTTAACTTCCTTATCGAGGTACAGACGTAAGATATTTATGCAGATATCGTTCGCAACATTTTCAAGGGGGGGTGCGGTCTTCGCGGCATTGATGGGTTGCGCCGTCCTCGTGGGCTGGCTGTTCGACATCAGCGTGATCAAGGCCATGATACCCAACCTGAAGGGCATGAAAGTGAATGCCGCGATCAGTTTTGTGGCGGCAGGCGGTTCCCTCTGGATGCTTCAAGATTCAGCACGGTCACGTCCAGGGAAGTGGATGGGAATGCTGCTTGCGTTGGTCGTGGTCGCAATCAGTGCAGCCACCCTTGCCGAGCAAATCAGCGGGATGGACTTTGGAATCGACGAGATTCTGATCCACGGCGATAGCTTGGTTTCGAGTAAAGGAGAACAGCCTGGGCGGATGTCGCCGGTCACCGCACTGTGCTTTTTCCTTACGGGTTTCAGCTTGCTTACACTGGGCGCGCTCTGTCCCAAGTCGCCCGCTTGGGCCTGGTGGCTTGCCTTGCCGATTCTGCTGCTCTCCCTCGTCGTCTTGGCTGGGTATGCATATGGAACTAAGTCGCTATATACCGTCGCTGGCTTTACTACGATACCTTTGCACGCGGCTATCACATTTTTTCTATTGAGCCTTTCTCTGCTGGCAGCAAATTCCTCGTACAAATTCACAAAACTGATGACAAGCGATACGGCGGGAGGATACGCGCTGAGACGCATGCTGCCCTCGTTGATCCTGGGTATCTTCATTGCAGGCTGGCTGCGGTTAAAGGGCGAGGAAGCAGGCTGGTATGACGTTCATTTTGGCGTGGCCTTGATGGTCTTATTGACTACACTCATCGGGAGCACTCTCATTACGTGGATTGCAAAAAATCTCCACGACTTGGACATCGACCAGAGACAGAAACTTGCCACTCACGACTATCTGACAGGGCTGGTTTTGCCTGGTCTCGCGATGGACAAGCTGGAAATCGTGCTTCATGCCGCGAGAAACTCAAGTAAGAAAGTAGCCCTGCTCTTCATTGATCTAGACGGCTTTAAGAGCATAAATGATACTTTCGGACACGAGGCAGGCGACTATGTCCTGAAAGTGGTAGCCGATCGTCTTCAAAAAGCAATACGCCATTTCGACACCCCGGCAAGGGTGGGTGGTGATGAATTCCTTGTGATACTCGACAATTTGTCGGACGAACAAATGGCCGCTGAGATTGCTGGACGCATCATCAGCGCAATATCTCAACCTATCGAGTATTCAGGTGACTCATTGTCGGTCGGAGCTAGCATCGGAATTGGTCTATTTCCAGATAACGCTACCGACGCGCGATCATTACGGCGAGTGGCGGACCAGGCAATGTATGCGGTGAAGCGTAGCGGCAAAAATCGTTTCGCCTTCGCCGGGATTGAGTAAATATTCTGGCTTCAGTGCGCTAGTGTCCGACTTCTACCGCTTCGGGACGCGTTATGGCATCTGAATTGAAACGACCCAGCTTGGTATGTTAGGCAGAGCACAGCGAAGCCCAACGCACTGGCTCCGATGTGTTGGACTGCCCGTTGGTTAGCCCAACCTACTGCGCTGTAAAGTTTTGGGGACGGATATGGCGTGCTACAAACACAGAGACACTAACCCCCGGTTTCTTGCGTTCACCTGAAAAGGCGACTTTTACTCAGCACGTTCGAATATGTTATGAACCATCTGATTGACCATCGAGGAAAAGACTCGGATCAAGTCAGCATGTCGGCAAATCGATGATTGACATCACGGTGATGCGCCTCGTCAGCGCGAATCACAATGATTACGTCACGCAACCGTGCGTCGGGGGCGAGCTTCCAGTATTCAATAGCGATCTTAGGGGCTGCTACATTGGCGTAGGTACCGTCGTCAACACCAGCCAAATATTCCGTGTAGCTGTAGACCGCTTCTTCCTCGAAGTAGCCGACGACCCGATGTGCGGTTTTTGGAGACAGCAGGTAAAGAAGAAAAAATAAATTGAAAAAAACTCCCTGCGCAAATAACACCAGCAGTCGCTCAAACGATGAGGGTTGAGCAATCTGGATGAAAGTCATCAAATGCATCCGTTCGTTATCTGCTTCCTCCAGGAGCGTAAGTATCCAACCATCATCGCTTTCCATGCGACGCAAAGCACGCAAGTGTTGAAGCGCGCCGCCAACCATGCCAGGGACGGCCGCAACCGTTTCCAGCACTACCGCACGGTGGCCATATCGACGAGCGAAGAAAGTGTCGGCAAAAAAACGGAGGGCTTTCGTGAAAGCGTAGGCAATTCGGTCAGAAACATTCTTAGGATCGTGGTGTGGCGCTGGTGAATTCGTAACTGACAAGTCGATCTCCTTCTGCGTGTGAGACAGCTACTCTCCGTCAACGGGGGCACCTGAGCAGACACTTTAACGTCGTTCGAGTTGCGTGGCACCTCCGCCAGACGGCTTGCGATTATGGCAGGCGAGTAGTGAAGCTGCCAACGGAGTGAAGCTGAGACGAGTCTGGCATGCAAGCTAGCCATCTCTGGTTTCTTGCTGCGTGATGCGCGCTGATTTTGGATTTCCCCTGCACCGACGGCTGAAAAACTGAAATCTTGAAAACAGCTATATGCCGCGAAGCGTAGCTCATTATCTTTTTTTATCCGCACGATGACTTGCGTGCGACCATGAAAACGGTGAAAAACGCGCATCCGTTTGCTGTACTGGCGATGGTAGTGTTATCCGAACATCTGCATGCGATATGGCACTTGCCACCGGGCGCCGCCGCCGATCCGTTATGCTGGTCGCTTATCAAGACCGGGTTTGCATAATCATGTCTTCGATAGTTTTGATGCCCCTGAGAATCAACTCGAAGTTGCCCTGCATACCTTTGAAAACAATGCGCCTATGGTCAAGTTCATCGTGGCTTGGGGATGGATTGTGATTGCTTTACTGCATTAGAAATGGAATAACAAGAAACAAACCGAACACCACGCTACCTAACCAAATTGCAACTCTACCAAAAAGGCTTTAATACGGTGGTATTTTAGCGGTAGCCGGATCATGCTTGAGCTTCATTTGTTTGGTATAAGGAAATCAAACACGATGCATCGTCCTGTGCAGGCACCATCTTGATATTAAACAATTCCCCCCATTCCTTCCAATCGCGAGCTGCCTGATTGGCAATGGCTGCAATCTGTTCAGCATTCAAGTTAAGTGAGGCACAGATTTCGAAAATGCGCGGCAGCATTTCTGTCCGTGTATGATCTTGGGCAGTAGAGAGATCAGCCAATTGCGTCGCCAATTGCAAGGCTACGATGAGGTTTCGATTCCGCGAACCCTGCTTGTATCCAGAGGCTTCTGGATCATCGATAAATGTTACAGCATCAACAAACAATTTGGGCATGCCCCAGTCAACCATCATGGCGGCGGTAAGATCGCGGCTGTTCATACCAAATACATCGGACTCGGCTTGCAATAGCTCTTTCAGCGGTTTTTCAGCGTACTGTTCGAGAAGCTTTGAGTATGCGTCTGGTCGCGCTGAAGCGAGTCCAAGCTGGCCTATCTCGGCGAGGAGGCCGCATATAAATATTTCAGCCACAGGAGCAGTGCGCACTACAGCGCCTATCGCTTGCGCTGCGCATGCCATGGCTACTGAATGTGACCAGAATTTCTGATAATTGAATCCGTTGCACTTCCCCTGCTTGTTTGACATGACCATTGAAAATCCCAAAACTACCTGCTGGGTGGCCTGGATACCGATCAGAATTAAGGTGTCAACGGTAACTGAGGCAATTGGACGATTTTTATTTGGATTAATATAATTGGCCAGCTTGATGATGCGTCCGGCCAGCGCCGGGTCACCCAGAATAATTTGTGCCAGTTCCGGCAGAGCAAGGTTTTCTTTTTTAAACTCGTTCATAAGAGCCAAAGCTACTCCCTTGGGTGAGGGCAGCACTTCAGAGGCCTTGAGTTCGTCGAAATTCAGTTTGTCTTTTGTAATCATGGCATCAGTATACGTTCAACACAGGACAATCTCATCATACTCGATTTCGCACGACAATCTTATTTTTGTAGAGCATTTTACCAGCAGCATCAATTAGCCTGAAATGGCACTGAATTAACGAATATTGAATATTAGTGAATGCGTCGCAAGAAATTTTCTGTCGCCTTACTGCTGCTTGTATCTGCCAAACCGGAGCTCAGCGGGGCTGCACGGCTTTATCGCACAGCCCCGCTGGAGCGCCGGGTTGGGCGACTGCGCTATCACCAACGCGATTGGGAAACGACACTTCCAAAACAACACACCCAACGTCGGTTTTAAATGGCCCATGCAGTTCCCCTGGAGGCCGACTAGCGTAATGCCCTGCCTCCAGCCATATATCGAATGCCTTGTCGTAGAGGCGACCGGAGACAATGAAAACCTCTTCGGGGTACGGGTGAGTTTTCCCGCCGAATGCCGTCGTGTCCGCGCCTGGAAAAAAGCGCGTCAATCTGGTGTATTCACCCGTGTCTTGGTCAACGCTGAGAGTCAGTTCTTCGGCCATTTGTTCAAGATCTTTGATCGCCGCCCAATGTTCCCGACTCGCAGGACTTAGAGCGTTCCAGTAGGTGGTAGTTGACTTGGTCATGTACTTCTCCGACGCAGAAATAAATTCGGTAGCTTGGGCAGAGCACAGCGAAGCCCAACGCACTGGCTCCGATGTGTTGGGCTACCCGTTGGTTAGCCCAATCTACCACACTTTCTCTGCAGCAATAAGGAACACCAAAGTCGATGCCGTCATAAGAAATATATAAGCATCCAGATAATCAGGCATTAAAGCTTGAGCTCTACGCCACAATACTTACAGTGCACGGCATCGCTGTCGTGCCCACTGCTATCGCAATTTTTGCAGCGTTTATGGGTTTTAACTTTTTGCATTTCAGAGACCAATTCGGCACTGATAATTCCCGTTGGCACGGCGAGAATAGCGTAGCCGGTAAGCATCGCTAAACTGGCGATTATCCGCCCAAAGTTTGTGTGCGGAGTAATGTCGCCGTAGCCAACAGTGGTTATTGTCACCACGGCCCAGTAAATACTGGTGGGAATATTTATAAAGCCATATTCTGGCCCTTCCACCACATACATCAGCGACCCAAAAATAACGATAATGATCGATATGGAAAACAAAAAAACGAAAATTTTTCGTCGTGCCATCAGTAGTGACCGCATTAGCACGTTGGTCTCGCCCATATACTGAAACAATTTTAGCACCCGGAAAATACGCAGTACCCGCAACAGCCGTACCACCAGCAGCAAACTGGCCGAAGGAAAGAACAAGGCGATATAGGTCGGCAAAATCGTCAATAGATCGACAATTCCGTAAAACCCCCTGGCATAGGCTTTTGGATTCGGCGAACACCACAGGCGCGTTGCATATTCCACAGTAAAGAGCAGGGTAAAAAACCATTCGACAGCTAAAAATGCCGCGCCGTATTTAAGGTGCGGCCCTTCAATAGAGTCGAGCATAATGGCAAACACGCTGAGCAAAATCGCGCAAATCAGCAGCAAGTCAAAGTTCCGGCCAGCCGGTGTATCGGTGCCAAAAATAACTTGGTAGGTTTTTTCTCGTAGGGTTTTCGGTTTATTCATGCAGTTATCGCTTGATCAGAAAGCAAGGGGCAGCCAGCTAGAATTTATCATCAATGATTTGACGCGTTGACCGCAGTCAAACTGACTGACCCCTTGATTTTATTATTGTTAGATCTGACATCTATTGTTACTAAAGTACGTATTGAATCAATAAAATTAGTATCAAAACTAAATGAGGGAAAGCCACCGTAGGCCGAATTGATTGGCTGACATACTCATTAATTAGGGATATACCCCTTAAACGACCCTTATGATATTCACTGTTGAATTGAAAAGCACTCTCTTCACTTTTTTCTGAGATAGCTTTCTCGATCTGTAACAGCCGTGGCTCTATACGTGACTGAAACGTCTTCCAAATTGCATCTTGAAGCCATAACACCCCCAATACCAGCAATATAAAAATGTTGATTACACCCGATATCTCTGCCGCCAATAAGACAATAACGTTTAGTAACTTTATATAGAGAGAATGCTTTTCATAGCTATCAAACTGGTTCTGAAGTAAACACCATTCTGTTTTAAATTCTTTTGTTTCCATAGCTTACTCTGTCTTTTGTTGTGTCATTGAATAGCGGTATAACGAGGCTGTGAGTCCCTTTATACGCCCAATATTCACACATAGCCCCAATTGCTCTCACGGATGTACGAACCACCCAAATATAAAGACTACAAACATGGCTTAATACTTGCAACCACACTTCTCTATTGTCATCAATCAGGTACATGTCCTCAAGTCCGTCACCTCTTGAAGTGACATGGTAAAGCTCAGTAGGTTGGGCAGAGCACAGCCCAACGCACTGGCTCCGATGTGTTGGGCTGCCCGTTGGTTAGCCCAACCCGCCGCGCTATGTAGGGTGGGCACGGTTTTGCCTCGTAGAGGTCCTCGCACCCGGAGGGTGTGCCCACGCGGATTCTCTTCGTGAGTCGACTATCTGGCAACGGCGATTCTGGGAACACCAAATTTGTGATGAAAATGATTTTTTCCCGCCATGTCGATTACATTTATTTCAACCCGGTTAAACACGGGCATGTACAACGTGCTGTGGATCGGGCTCATTCGACATTTCACCGCTATGTGTGTGATGGGGTATATGCGCATGACTAGATTGACGCTGCCCGCGTGGGCACAAAGACGTGCCCACTACTTGACTGTTTAGTCCGCAGACCATCGATACTCAAAGTCTTCGCTTTTCAAGGCGGTTGCCTCCGTCAATTTCTTTTTGATATCAGCACCGCCCGGCATCATTGGAAGCATACTGAAATAGTTGCGTATTGCTCCATTGATGCCAGCTAGACAGCTTTTAGACTTAATCCAGTTTTGTGGACTGAACACCCTATTTGCGGGCTGTTGCTCGTTGGCCGCAGCTTCCAGTGCCATATTGAGGCTAATCCCAGCGACCTTAACAATTTCATCTGTCATGCCAGATGCAAGTGAAATTTCGTATGCCTTAGATGGACTTGGAACCCGCTCAGATTGATTATTGGAAATGGAGAAGCACATAGCTATTGCGTACAAATGGTGATACGGCGCATAGGCACGCATTGCAAGGAGTGTCTCGTTTAAATTAAGTGGATTTGCAGTTACCCAGGTTTTAAATACCTGGTTCATCCACAGGTTAAGTGCAAGGACATTTTCTGGTGAGTAGTCTTTGTTCTTAAATAGGGTCTCAAAGTATTTGTCGAAAATCTTCGTTTCGCCGTAAGAAAGATTAGGTCTTTGTGAGTGCCAAGCTACAAGGTTTTTAGCAAACTCCGACAACTCGACTACATGGTCTTTGTTTCTATCAGCGGGTGCTGTTTCCCCGCGCATCCTAATGAAGTATCCGCTGGGATACTTGAGTTCGTACGATTTTTTAATTGCCAACACACGTTTATCGTTGCTTCTCAAATCGCGCGCCTTAACGGCGCTTTGCGAGTTTGTGTAAATTGAAATCTTGTCGGCACGATCTCTTTGTGGAATCTCATAAAATCTAACTAGAATAAATGAGTCATCAACTTTCTTTACTGTTTCGCTACATGAAAGTATCGTATTCAGTGATTGGCAGCCATTTACTACGCTCAAGCCGTGCAGTGAAAGCGTTTCTCCAGCTAACTCCATTTTATTGCACAACGCGGTGATGCCGTTGTGAAAAAAGAAAAAATCAGAACGCTTATCACCCGTGATAGTGTTTCTGATGCCCTTGTTTACTGCATTGCTTGAACCTAAGCTTTGACGGACATTTTTCTGAAAAAGTGTTCCATCTTTAATGCCTGGGAATTTGATGCACTCCTTTAATGGAAGAGCGGCGATAATTACTGGTGTACCCGCAATTTCATGGAACATGAATTTGCTTCCACTAAGGCTGATTTTGAAATTGATACTGGGATTATCTGACTCAATTGCGTATTCGTGACGCCGCCTAAGCTCGTCGTTGTCTATTACATGGATGGTGGCATCGAAGTCATCATTCTCACCAAACTTTGCCAACTGCTTCTGGAATGCTTCTAGATCATCCTGAGCGGATTCGGTTAATTTTCCTGTTGTAATAAGCTCAAATGATACGTCGTAGTCCTCGTCAAGTGCCGCTGCAAGTTCAGATAGCTTTCTTTGTAATTTTCCATTTGCAACGTTCTGAAGTCTAGCCAAGTCTTTAATCTGTATCCATGATGAAAGAACTTCACGGAGCGGCTCGGCATCGACCACGCCACCCTGAATGAATTTCCCTTGCACGATGTGAACCATCGAATTGTCATCATCAATGATAATTGCATCAATCTGTTTATCGCCTGCACCATCGGTAATGTCATCGCGGATTCAACAACGAAGTGCAACTTTTTCTAACAGAATGATGGGGCGAGAT
>NZ_CAKMLL010000110.1 GCF_927797785.1 Candidatus Nitrotoga sp. BS
CTCCGGTACAACCCAGATTAGAATAGCCCGCAGTAAAGACGGTACACCGGAAATCAAAAGCGATGGCATTTTCCTCACTTTTACTATTACTCAGGGAGAAGGCAAGCCAGATGTGATATTGGACCACCCTGTAGCACTTGCGAAGATATGGTCTCAAGCGGAATGGTTGGATGAACTGGGACCGGGAGAATTGATTTTTGCCGACGGTTCGGCCACCATCGACATTATTCAGGAAGCCAGCAGTAACAAAGCAAAACGCATACCGGCCGTATCAGTATTAAGGGCCGTATCAGTATCAAGAGCGCCTGCCGCCCTTACTACAACCCGCCTGCAAAGAACTTACAGTCACAAGACAGTAAATACATTCAAATATACAGCAACTACAACAAGTTGGGTTAAGAAAGAAGGCCAGGTTCACGCAGGCAATCTTGTCTGGACCTGCCGTTCCAAAAGCTGCACCATTTCCGGCCCCTGGCCAACACCCGGTTTATCCGCCTGCAACGGGCTGGCAAAAATAGTCGGGCAAATTACCAGCTATGGCCATAGCAAGAGAAAATTGAACAACAAACAATTGGCAGAGTGCAACAAAGACCTGGAAATTTCAATTGTCACTCCCCAGAAGCTGAATCTGGCGCAAAAACCAAACCTGCTGGTTATGAAAAATTTCAACCTCGCAAACAACATGCGTTTCAAAGTCACAAAACCTTTCACAATAAGCACGACCGACCCAAACAAACCGACTGGACCCGACCCGTCGCTTACAGGAGTTGACCTGGCACACGCTTTGGATCCTGGAACCGGCCGTATAGAAAGCGACTTTGAAGAAAGAATCCGTTGGTCCAAACAACTCATCGCGGACCACTCCTCACCCAACACTTTTTACTACTATCCGAGAGAATACCTGTTAACGCGGGAGGGTAAAAGCAACGGGGGATACAATTTGAAATTCTCTTACAAATATCTGGACGGAGATTCCAATGGCGACAATGTAAAGCTTGAATTCGAGGCGGCTCCTCCCGACATGCCCGGAGATACGGCTTTACTTCAAAAACTGGCAAGCTTTGCCGTCAAACCTTCCAATGGCAAGCCAGTAGAACTCAAACCGCTTGCGATTAAATCCGTTCAAATAAAGCTTCATGGACTGGAAGGTTTCATAGCGCCTGAAAAAATCCGGGTAATCAACTCGCCTCGGCATGTGGGTGAAAAAATCAAAATTGAAGCTCTCATGAGCGAAAGCATCAAAGAAGAAATTGTGACTTCCCTGAGGAACATGGGAAGTGGAGGGGATGTCATTGTTACGCTTGAGAATGGAGAGATCACCATTCCCCTCAATCTAAGTTTCAGCAATTATTCAGGTCCCTGGTTCAGTGATATTCGGGAATTGAGCCCGAGTCGTCCGTTGACAAACCTCAGTCCGTTTCCTGCAGGAATCAAGGGAATTGTTGGATATGTCATCCCAAAAAGCGGGGCCACCCGTATCGAGAGGCAGTATAAGCCGCTATCGGAGATCAATCTCATTCTCCCGGAAGCGGAGCGGAGCGCAACCGTCAGGCATCAGGATCTGTTCCAGAATTCACAAAGCGTACTTGCGACCTGGGTTGATTTTGAAGCGATCACGGAATGCGACGAATGCATGAATGCCATCGAGAAAGAAGTCCTTGCCGTGTCCTCCATCGTGAGCAAAAGCAAGTTGAATATTGAAGCCATACCCAGCGTCTTTGATCAATTCGGTTTATTCAAAATTCTAGTGGAGATTAAAAGCCGCCACTTCAAGTCCGGTGCCGACTGGGAAGACGTCCAATCGTTCGACTTGCGGCCTGCAAGCACACAAACTTCCGCATTTCTTTATCTGGACCGGGACAAGGAATACGATCATGCAAGTTTCGCCTTTCGTGTAAAACCGATCACATCGGACGGCTCTCCCACCACCTATTCGGATTGGAAAGAGAGTTCCAGTATGGATATCACCATTACGCCGCACCACATCAACCCGTTGGTGGGAGGCAATTAGAGAATCACCATGACGATAATCCGAACACTCACTATCCTGACCGCCCTAATGTGCCTGATGCATTGGACCCCGGCTTACTCGAAACCCGACGTGACTTCGAGTTTCAACGTTCTGGGACTTCAGATTTTCAAGGATCATCAAAAAAGAAATACCTACTACTATGCAACAACCCAGCTGGAGCTGGAGACTGCCAAACAACATCCTGCATTTCGATATGACCTGAATCGTTATATGGGTAAAAAGGAGACTTCCGACAAGCAGGTTTTTAGGGTACGGGGAATTCTCTCCTTTGCGGCCAAACCCACGATTTCAGCCTCTCTATATCAGCAGGTTCGGGAGGAGTTGGCCAAACAGAATACCGGGATCATTGAAGTTCTCCCCGCTCCCGTAAAGAAATTTCAGAGCCACCTGGTGTATCTCATTACAGGCTCGGACGATGTTCCCGATGCTACCGGAACCATTGCGGGTGGTGTGTCCACTGAAACCGCAGAGAGCAAAAGCTCTGGCACCGGATGGTCCAAGCGCAGCTTCACTATAGCGTTAATGGGAATAGACGCAGACTTGTTCTGGCAAAGCTTTGAAAAAGGCAGCATGATTCTGTCACTTGCCTACAACTGGGAGATCAACGGCGTCAAACCCGAAAATGAAGGATGGGTCGCCTCCCCATACCAGATATCCGGCACCCTGCCAATAGATGTCTATTACGATGATTACCCCGGCCTGTTCTCGCGCAACGAAATATGGCAAACCATGTCGCTCGCCCATACGCATCTAACAGTCGCTTGCTACGATTTCATCAACGCGATCGCTTCGGGTTTGTACAAAGTCACAGTTGAAGTCCGCTTCCTGACCGAACGTGACCAGGAGTACGTGGAACGTGTCAAATTTCAGGAGAGAGACGAAGAATACGAACGCATCATTAAATTTCGCCTCCCCAAAAACCTCCAGGCAGGTTATGACTATCGGGTTCAACGGATTTATGTTGACGGCAAAATAGAACAATCCGAATGGATGAAACACGATGACGCACTATTGGATGTGTCTCTTGCATTATCGGATATATCAGGCAATCCTCAACTGGCGGGAGAAAGTCAATGAATCTAAAACGATGGATACTGAAAATATCATTCACGCTGGGGATTTATCTGGCCGGCTCTTTCACACTGGCTGGGGCTGTGGTCATGTACGAAGAAGGACGCCAGATTATCGACGGTATATCACTCTTACGCGACAAGGAAGACCCCACTGCCTATTACTACCTCCCCGATGTTCCGCGGGTGGCACTGGATCGGGCTACGGGCGAACCCAAAATGCTGTTTGTAAAATTTATCGACCCCAAAGGGACGACCAGTGGCGGTTTGATACATTTCCTGTTTGGCCTTGATCTAGCGCCGGACCGAATCGAAGCGTTGGACAAAGCGTTACAGAAAAAAGTACCGGGCGCATCCATCCGCGGCCCGGTGGTTCTTAGAGCGGAAGCTGACGAAGAATCCGGTGGAGCTTCATTCAAAATCATTTCATCAACATTATCCAGTGCTGCCGGCAAAGATTCATTTACAAACTCACTGGTGTCCAGCGGCATTGCACCGGTGACTCCAGGGTCACAGGCGGCGGTTGCGGCCCGCCTGAACGAGCATGGGGCAACACTGCTGTGGGAGTCTCTGACCCGCCCGACTTCTGATATTTCCGTATCCATCAGCGCTTCTTACGAAGCCGCCCTCCCTGCTTATCGCGGAAAAGTATCTGCAGACCTCAGCACCGTATACGATCACTATTTCAAGATATTCAACCAGCAGAAAGGATACACAAAAACCGAGACGCGAAAACAGTTGGATGAGCTTGTCCGCACAGGGGTGATTAAAGTAGATATCACAGACCGAAACGGACTGGGTATCAACACCTCTCAGCTTTCCGGAATCATGAACCTCATCACCGACAAGCTGGTTGAAATGCTGTTTGATACAAATCAGGGCTTTTCAAAACTGCCCCAGCAGGAAGTCGTCCCCGCCAATGTGGTGAAAGGCCGCCAGGAGAAAGGATTTATAACGAAACTGTTCACGGGCACCGGAGACCAGAAGTATATAACGGACGATCAACTCACACTGCGTGAACGCAAAGATATCAAACGAGCGACTTTCTCTATGGTGTTTACCCAGAACACGACGATCAAGGTGCCCTTTAATTCTGCAGGCAATATCAGCGGACTGTACGAAGTGTGGGGCAAAAACCCGAATCTGTTCCGCGTCGTCAATCTTAAAGACACAGCATTCGAACAGCGTGAAGTATTCTTTGAAGTAGACCCGGCCTACTACAACTCTTTTCAGGAGTATATAAACTCCGTTTCAGTAAGTTTTATAAAACAGTATCCGGAATCACTCAATCAAGACGATTTTACGGAAGAACTGACTTTCAACCAGAAGGATGTCAAAACCGGGACCTTTTCCAAATCACTGCACTATCCCCGTCTCGGGCTGAAGGACCAGAGCTGGCTGAATTACGGCTACAGAGTTCTTTGGAGTTTTCGCGGCGGACAAACTCTGGGAATTCCCGTAAAGAAAAACAAACTTGCTGATGACAACGCTCCCAGCCTCACCCTGTCCCCGCCCGCTCAACTGGCACAGATTGAAGTGGACGGCGATGCCGCAACGATGGTTGACGCAGGTATCCGCCGGGTTGCTGTTGAGTTCAAATACAAGTTATTGGGTGAGAACAAAATCAAAACGGTGATTCTCGAGCCTGAAAAAAAAGAGATATTACAAGCAACATCGCTCCTGCATGACCCGGACGCAAAGGTTCAATACCGCGTAAAGTGGTACAAAAAAACAGGTAAACAGACCGGAAGCTGGGAACCATTGGAAGACACTTACCTTTTTCTGAATCCTACCCAGTAGAGCTGCATAGATAGAAGGAAGGAGTTTCGTTGTGAAGCACAATATTTGCACAAGGCGAAAAATCATAGCCCCGATTCTGGGGGTTCTGTTTTGCCTTTTGTCCGGTACCAATGTCCTTGCTTTGAATATTGCTCTGGATCATCCCGTCCGATGCGGCAAACTGCAATGTTTCCCCGATACAACAAACAAAAATGAATTTTATTACCTGCCCTCCGACCCGCATGTCTCGTTCAGAGAAAACGGCAAGCCGGAATTTTCGTTCCTGCGTTATGTAAAAAACAAAGCTGATTCCGGATCAGAAATGGGCGGCATTACCGAAGCCGAAGGAGGCGGTATCGTACATTTTCTTGTCGACTACACCGTCAGCGACAAACTCCTGAGTGAGGCAAATAAGGCCCTCAAGAAAGACAACCCGGACGCTGTTTTACGCGGCCCGATTATGTTCGAGTCTGGAAATTTTGCCCTGGTCAGCAGCTTCAATACGGACAATGGCAAATCAACGGAACTGACCCGGCAAGTCATTGGTGTCGGACGGGCACCTCTGATCGAAGGTCTCAAGGCCGCCGTATCGATGCACCTCACCAAACTGGGAACGCAAATTTTATGGCGGTCATTCCAGATGGCCACCCCGGATGTTTCCCTCGTGTTCGAGATGACCTTTTCCGGCCTGACCGATCCAGCGGAAGCCACCATCACTGCAAACTGGACAAAATTGCAGAAACAGGCGGATATCACGCTTGGAGCCAAAGTGAGCTACATGAACATCGGCGGCGGCTTTGATTACGGAAACTTCTGGGAAAAAGCAAAAGAAAGTGGTGCCATCTCAATCGACTATCGCGGCGATCCCACCAAGCTTCAATCAATCATTGATCGCGCTTACGCCCGCTTGCACGACATTATGTTCGAGCCTATTCCGGTCGATCAACCCGGCGCAGACAAGGATGGAGACCCGTTGCAAGCCATGATGGATGCCATGAACGCCGCGAGACAGGACAATTCTTTGGGTGGCAACTATAGTGCTCCATGGGAAGTAAAAATAAACGGCGGATACCGAAGACGAAATATACAACGTACCGGCGAGTTCAAACTCGACTTCCGCGAGCGCAGTCGGAGTACCATCACCACGGCCATGGCGGGTAACATCGGCCCGCTGTACTCCCGTTTTGGTACAGATCCCACAATTTTCAAAACGGTCAACCTATCGGATCCCAGTTACCGCGTACGCGAAATTTCAGTTGCGCTGGATGCCCGTAATTCAGAAGAGTTTTCAAAATACATCAATCACGTCACCTTATCGATATCAAAGTCACACGGCTCCGGCACGAGCACGCCCGGAGAAATCACGATCAACCGTAGCAATTTCTCCGAAGGTCTCCCGCGATCGTTGACTTATCACTGGGACAACGAACCCGGCGTGGACGAATGGATGTTCTACAAATATAAAGTAGATTGGTCGTTCATCGGAGGCGCCCGGTATTCCATGGACTGGACCCGAACCGACCAGGCGGCAATTTCACTCACCCCGCCCTATCAATTCCGAAAAGTCGAATTCATGGCCAACCCGGACATCCTGGAAAAGGAGAACGTTCGCCTGGTCACCATTCGCGTCCGGCATGACTTTTTTGGGCGGCAAGTCAAAGAGACTATCAACCTGTTGCCCAGCCGCCAGCAAAATTCCGTTGAACGCGAGTTTGCCGTACCTCCCGACCAGAAAGAACTGGAATACGAAATCACCTGGACCCTGAAAGACAAGCGAAAAATTTCCAGCGGAACCCTTAAATCTGACGAAACAATAATTTTTTGCGACGAGTTGCCCTCACCATAAACCTTAAAAGAGAGAATGATTATGAGAGATAACACTTTTACAACGAACATATTTAAGCACGCAAGCGCTATAAATATCCGAGTCTCATTCCTTGTAAGTCTTCTGCCGTTAATCCTGTTGGCACTAGCTAGTTCCCAAGCTTCTGCCGCTGTTCAGATGGGGGGACACTTGGATTTCGTCCTTAAAAACGGCACCACCGTCCGCGTATTTCCAGAAGCGGACAAAACAGAAACGCTACGCCCCAAACGCGTACAAAACCTCAAAATAAAAGGGGATTTAAAGCCTCAAGGGGGTGACTCTTGTAAAAAAATGGAGGCCGAATACGATAGTAGAACAACTAAAAAAATAGCTCAAACAAAGCAGCCTATAAAGCCACCTCCTTACGTAAAACCGACTCCGGGATTAACGGCAGTGGGGAATTTCAGTGCCTTTCTTAGAACAAACAAACCTACCGGTTGGTACTATATTCCGATGGAACCCCGCTTGTCCTATAAAGAAGGCAAACCTGAAGCCACATTTATTAAATTTATAACTGACGAGGCGGAAGGGAAAAATTCTGCCGAGGGCGGCATTTTCCATTTGATGGTCACCTATGGCCTTACTCAAAAAGAGGAACAAGAGCTTCGCGGACTACTGGAAAAGGCCGTACCCGGTGCGCAACTAAAGGGTGCAGTGGACCTTCAACCAGCAAAGTCTGGGGACAATTTTATCGTAACTTCCGGGACTCTATCCGACGAAGGTTTTGCTCCCAAGGGAGTGCTTTCTTCGGGTCGCGCCCCGTCTATGCCCGGCGGCAAAGCGGCGGTTGCAGGCCGCCTTTCCAGTTTGGGAGCACAACTCATGGAGACCACTTTCAATAATTCCACAGCGGATATGTCTGTCACTTTTGCCTATGATTATATTGTAAAAACACCCGCATTCCGGGGTCAGGTTCTAATCAATCTGGATAAAATCCAAGAAGCCGCCAAGTGCAATCTTAGAACACAAAAAACAGAGACAAAAACCAAAGTGAAATTCAACATCAATCCGTTTTGGTTCTCGGTCAAAAATGAGACAAAAGTGGATCGAATCAGTCGAAAGGATGTAGAAGAAGCTTACGACACCATGTTGTCTGTAGGCGCGGTTGAGATACGAATTGACCAGGAGCTGCCTGACGCTGATGTTTCAGCCATTGAAGCCAGTTTGATGGAAATGGCAATAAGCAGTTTCACGAACATGCAAAAATCATTTATGAGCGATAAGGAATTCGAAGGGCGAGGTGAAGAAACCGGTGAAGAAACCAAGAAGGCAAAGAGCCCCAAGGCACCAAATTACGAGATGTATACCTTATCGCGCAAACAGACAAAGATGTCCGGAACTATCACCTTGAATATTGAGAAAGGCGTTGCCATATATCGCACTCACGCCATGACCGGCAATATGGGAATTCCAATGCGAAAACATCGCAAGCAAATTTTCAGTGAGGTTCTGTTGAACGATCCTTTTTTCAAGCGGGGTAAAATCACGGTGGACCTCGACATGGAAGCTTTAGATCTGTTTGAAAGCAAAATGGTCAATAATGCCAGCGTGAAAGTTATTGTCCCCTTTAAAGATACACCTTTCACAGACGATGACGTATTTACCCGCACTTCAATAGAAAAAGGAGAAATCGTAAAAGAGTTTTCCTTTGCTACCCGCGGGGACAATCTGGTTAATTCCGACTGCCCATTCAGGTACCTTGAGTCATGGAGCTTGAAGGGAGGCGGGATATGGCCTAAAAACCAGAAAGAAAAATGCTCCCGTGAAATGGTGGTCACGCTGGTGCCGCCTATTAAAACTCGGCGAATTGATGTCGAAGCCGATCTCGACGAAATGCAACGCACGGGGATACGGGGCGCTGATGTATTGCTCAAATACACGCTTTACGGTCAAGAAAAAGTGGATACCGTCCGTTTCCGGTCGGCCAAACCGCAGCCTTACATAGAACAAACGATTTACGTTGACAAAGATGCTTCCGGTGTCGAGTACAAGGTGATCCTGACCCACGCCAAGGAAGGTAAGTTGCCTCAATCCGAGTGGACAAAACTGGAGGACAACTTTATCTACACCTCTCTATCAGAATTACCTGTCAGTTATCTGGAAGAGATAAAAACGAAGATTCCTGAAGTTAAGGAAATCCTTGGAGAAGCTAAGGAACCCGTTGAAGATACTAAAGAGCCTGTTGAAAAAGCTAAGGAGCCCGTTGAAGAAACTGAGGAGCCGATAGAGTGAACACTCCTATTGTACGTAGCGTTGCTTTCCTGGCTTTCCTGATATTCCTGATGCCTGGAATATCAGGTGCCCAGGAAGTGTTACTAGACGAAATGCAGGAAGCGGGTGACCTGAAACTGTTTCCCATTTATGGCGATAAGAAAAAGTTTTACTACCTTTCAGACAATGTGAGTATCTCCAAAGGGAAAGACGGCAAACCCCAGTTCAGTTTTCTCAAGTTTGTGCAGGATGCGGCTGGCTCTGGAGAAGGCGGGGTGCATGATGCCGAAGGCGGCGGACTGGTTCATTTCCTTATTAATTTTGATGTGGATGACCAGACCGTTCAACGGGCAGAAGCCGAGCTACAAAGCAAAGTCGCCGGTGCAAAAATTGCCGGCCCGATTATGTTCCGGGAAGGTACGTTTGCGCTGGTATCGAATTTCCAGCAGGAGGACGGCGACTGGACCAAACGGGTGCTGGGTCTCGGGAAAGCACCTGTGCTGGAAGGTCACAAGGCCGCCGTCTCCATCCGGTTGACCAAGACCGGGGCTATCTTACTTTGGGAATCTTTCAAGCAGGCGGCCAGCGATATCTCCGTCAGTTTCGATATGATCATCAGTGGATACCGCAACCCTTATGAAGCCAAAATGACCGCCTATTGGGAACGCATTGCCAAAAATAGGACCATGGCTATCGGCGCACGAACTGATTTTCTCGGGGTGGACATTCAGGACACCATGAAAGAACTGCGTGACTCGGGTGCCATCGAGCTTGAAGTCAAAGGTGAAGATGACAAAATGGATCGGCTGTGGGAAATGGCCTATGGGAAGCTTGCGGCCCAGATGTTTGAGCCTAACAATGACCCGACAACACTGGCCACCCTGCAAGACGATCCCAATGTGTTCAGTAATTTTGATCGCGCCAACCAGTTCAATACCCAAGTACGCGAGCGGATTCAGCAGGAAAACCAGGCAGAACTCGAACGTGTGGAGCGCCAACGCCAACAACTGATTGCATTGGGAGAACAATGGCCTTTTTTGGGAGATATCGGGCGCAACATGTCCAGTCCCGAATCCACTAACAGCGGTTCAGCGCAACCGAGCGGAACGGATGGAGCGGCTGGCGGCAACACTGCGAACGCAGGTGGAGAAGGCGCTGGGGGAACTCCCCCAAGTACAGGCGGCAGCAACACGAGCGGCGGTACTCCGCCAAGTGGAAGCACACCGTCAGGCAGTGGCGGTGCTACAAGCGGAAGTACCCCATCCGGAGGGACTCCGCGTACGGTACGGCCGGCTAATCTGCAAACACCACCAAGCTTTTCTCTGCTTGCCAGCTACCGCAAAAAACAGTTCAATAAAACGGGGAAGTTTGTGCTGAACTTCAAAAAATGGACCGCCGACACCCAATCCATGCGCTTCGATGAAAATATCGGCGGATTCGGCAAGAAAATGTTCAATGATCCGGCACATTTTCGAGTGGTCAACCTGGATGATCCTGCCTATAAAAACAGGGAAATCCTGGTGCAACTCGACGGTCAAAATTCAGAGGATTTCAAGAAATTCGTGAACTTTGTCACCGTCCAGATCCGAAAGAAGCATCAGGATGGATTCCTTCATGTAGATGAACTGAAAATCGACCGCGAGAACTTCAACAAGACATCAAACAATTTTGTGATGAGCTATGGCGTTCATGGAGATACCAATCGGGAGAAATGGCTGGAATATGATTACCATATCACGTGGAACCTTTTCGGGGGAGCCGAATGGAAAAGCGGTTGGAAAAAAACCAACGACTTCATGATTCCTGCCGTACCGCCCCATCGCTATCGCGAAGTCACCATTGAAGCCGACCCCGAGGTATTTCAAGAAGAGAAGGTGCGCCTTGCAACCGTCGTTTTCAAATCCAAGCTGTTCGGGAAACAGGATAGCCGCGAGGTAAGCCTTAAAACCACCAGCAAGGAGCCCTTGTCGCAAACGATCAAATATGCTCACGAACCGGATAAATATGATTACGAATACGATATCAGCTGGCTCAAGCGCGGTGGTGTTCAGCTAAAGAAAAATGGTGTTTCTGGAGACGCTGAATTCATATTTGCGGATGAACTGCCTAAATGAGGGAATTATAAATGTCCAATGTAAACCATTTTGGAACCGCTTCCCGTATTGTTGAAGGAAAAGTGAAGTCTTATCGACCTATTTTTCTAGCTCTTGCGCTGTGCATCCAATTTTCGGCTCTGTCTGAGAACAGTTTCGCAGAGCTCAGAAAAGATGCGCCAGAGGACATAAGGAAACGGGAGCTGTTGTTCGAAAAGTGCAACAAGGAAATAGGGGCGGCTGTACCTGCATTTACTTGCAAAGGGGATGGCGTATTGGTGCCCAAGACCGTAGACTCTAACGGAAAATGTACCAACCCCGAAGATCTCCACGCACGCTGTATTTTTCAAAGCAGGCTGGGACGGCTGCCAGTGGATAACAAGGATGTCGATATCATCTTTTCCTGCCGCAAATCCCATAGCCCTCTCGTCACCCATAAGACTAATACAGACAACAAATTTTACGATTTCGCAGTAATCCAACACAATCGCAAAACCGGAAAAACATGTTTTTATCAGTATTTTGGTCCAACAAGTAAGGACTTCGGTCCATCAGGAGCAGACGGGGAAAAAGTTCCAGGGTCGAGCGCCAAGGGAGCAAAGTTCTGGAATTATGATGTCGACTTTTGCACTTCGTGTCACTCAAACGGACCGTTCATTCGTTCGCCCCATTACTGGAACTTTGATAAAACCGGAAAAGTACTTCAGTATGATGATCCGGACGATAGAATCCTCCCGAGTGAAGGGGATATCGATAAATACGAAATATTGCACAAACACTATGAAGTATTCGATGTCTCTAAATCAGGCAATGCGTGTAACGGTTGTCACAACATAGGAGCCTATAAAACTGACGATGGGAAATTACATTTGGGTCAGGTCAACAAACTGGCTGCGGGCGAGGTAAAGAGTCTTAAATCATGGGACAGCCCAACAAGTGACGGTTATCATGACTTCATGAGTAGCCAGCTTTCCGGTTCTACTCCTACTGTACGTCGTAATAAAGCCAAGGCCGCAGTGCAGGAGTTAGTCGCTTGTGTGGCATCACCCACGTCGACGGGTTGTACGGTGACCCAAATCACCCACAACCCTCCTGCTCCGGCTTCTACTTCAACCTCAACTCCGGCGCCTTCTCCAGCTCCCTCACCATGACCAATAGAAGGAAATCGAAATGACATCACACAGCACCCAAGACAATAGATGAAAACAAAAAATGCCTTAATCCCGAGATTCTTCGCAATCGCTGTGTCTTTCAAAGCAAACGGACGGTTTGAAGTGTCTGACAAGGATGTCGCCATCATATTCCTGTTGCAAAGACCATCGATCTGACGACATCCTCCAGAACAGTAGGGGCAATAATTTTTGGGGCATCGCTGTAGTTCAACACAATCGAAAAACGGGGCAAGACCTGTTTCTACCAGTACTTGGGCCCAAACCACGATGGGGATAAAAAAATAAAGGCATCAAAAACCGTAAAGGGAAAAGAATTCTGGGCACCGGAGAGTGCCAAGTATTACACCAGTTGTCATTCGAACGGACCGTTTGTACGTACTCCACAATATTGGGAATTCGATTTAAAAGGAAAATTTCTCCCGACTGGTAAAAAAAGTAAGAGAGTCCTGCCAAACGAAGGCACAATCGACTTAATTTCTTATGGTATTTCACTGCCAACGAGGTTCCGTGCCCGTGCAGGTAGCTGTTATAAGATTATATTAAACCATACATAGGGTTCCATCCCCGTTGGAGGAAAAATGAAAGACGGACGATTTATCTTACTGGCATTTTTACTGCTTACCGTTTGTCCTATTATGGTGCCGACGACTGCCCGTGCCGCAAGCGCTATCATTTACCTCTCGGCCGATTACGACGGAACAGGTGCCGCTCCCTTCATTACCAACACCGCCGACTTTGCCCCCATCTGCAATGGTACCGGCGGCAGTCCCCGCCTGCCCGGTCTCAATCTGGCCCGAGCTTTTGCCGGAGGTCAACTCTGCCCGGGGACAACTGAAAGCAACCGGTTTACCACCGAACCTATTTTTGTTTTACTCATTGATGACACATCAGCATTGTCCGCCTATTTAATAGATTATTTGCAAACGCAAAATTCACTGCAACAAGTCAGCGGCCGGCGGGTGGTCGCACCCGGTATCAGAACTTTCCAGGTAGCGGGCCAGTCGATAAGTGTCTTAATGGTCGGCGAGATGGCCTATCGTCAAGGCGGTTCAAATGCGGCGGGCTGGTTCACAACATTGAACACCCTGCCGAGCGCTGCCTTCGTTGCCCAACCTCCAAGAATCTTGTCCGCCTATATGACCGAATGTTCCAATGCAACGAACGATGTCCCGTTGCCGCCAGACTGGAGAAATGATCGCGCACAAAACACGGCACTGGGGTGGCAATTCCAGGGAAACCTTCCCACCAACTTGGTTTTGGCAAGTACAGAGCCTGTCACTGAAGTTTGGACTTACACCAATTCCAAAGGAGTTTGTAAGGCGTTACCTAGAAAGAATGCGGGGGGTGACATCAAGTTGTTAGGAATAATCTGTCAAAGCAAACAGACGGGCAAATCCTGTTTTTGGGACAACGTTCGGAATACGGGGCCCAATGCAGGGAATAGACGTGAAGGTGCCGCAACCGATAATATGAAAATCTCCGAAATACAGGGTGGCGATGAATTAAATGAGAATTGCACACAATGCCATCGAGGCAACAATGTGTTCCTGGTTCCCAATGCAGGCAATCCTTTAGGAGCAGGAATATATCCAGATCGACCCAGTCGATATGCTCCCATACCCACTGGACGAATGTCGGGGGCATCCGTCGGACCACCACCTGAAGTCGACACACTTTGGGAAAACCCGCCGGCTTCAATACCAAAAAACACTAGAGGAGAATCTTGTTCAAGCTGCCATGAAATTCCAGCCCTCACAAAAAAATACTGCGAAACGCTTCTTAAAGGTGTGTTTGACCAAGATTTAATGCCACCTGGCGGGGGGTGGAGAAGTGATCCCAGCATTGGAGGTACCTTGATAACGGCATGCCGCACGAAAGGTGTCAACATTACGCCGGCACCTTAGAAAATTCCACACGAACACAATCGAGCAATTTTCAATACCCTCGGCTCAGTTTGAGTATACCTTGCGTGAAGCTCAATCAGCTTTACCGTTTTAGGACAATGACTATCCAGTGATGGTCGGCTGTCAAGAATGGGCAGCTGTGTGCTGGGAAACTCGCATGTACGGTTGTGCGTCCAGCGAAGGCTGGCGTGTTTTAAAAATAAGTTGGTTGGGAGGTGTTTCTTAAGAGAGAGTGCAATAAACAATAATCCAAAGTAACAACGCGCCACTACGTAAATCGGATAGCGAAAATGACTGTCAGTATTGGACGTAGAACCGTTATGCATGGCGAACGGGATGCCCGTCTCGTGATAGTCATTAGCTGTATCTCGATAAAATAGTTATTATGTGTATAACATGTTGATATATTGATAATTATTATTTATTCGACCGAGATTATTTCCAGAAACGATCATGCATGCGTGCAGGAAAGAAAGGAGTAAACACCACTGCAAGGATATCAAAACGCCTTATGAAAAATTCAAATGAATACCCAATGCCAGTGACTATTCCTCAGCGGACGTGAGTTTTTACTAACTGGATGCGCAAGCAGCAAAGATGAGCGACAATGAGGCCATCTTGGCGCTGAGCAAGGCGAGAATTAAGTCGTTTCAAGACATCTCCACTTTAATTAAAAAGCTGGCTTGAGAAATAAAATCAGCAAGGCAAAATGAGAATAATCTATCAATAAGATTGAATCAGAACAATGTTTGGTTTCTCAGATTCAAAATCCTTCGTTTGAACTTATTCACGGACTGGAAAATACTGGAGAGTTTTATGTCACAAGGTTTATGTAAATCATGCGGCTATATAGGTGAGACGAAAACTATAACCAAAGGCAGTGTCGATACCGAAGTCATCCTTTGGTTTTGTTTCTTGATTCCGGGTGCCATTTATTCAATTTGGCGTTTCCGTTCACAGTATGAAGTATGCTCAGTTTGTGATCAGGCAACGATCATTTCGGCTGATTCTCCCGAAGCACAGCAAATCGTTCGCGAGAATCGTGCAAAAGTGGTTGCCGCAACGGCAAAAGAAGTTGTTGCACCAGCCCCGGATTTCCTGCCACCATCGAAAGCAGCTATTGGAGCGGGCAGGGTGGTTGGTCGTTTCGTTGGTCGTTTTCTTAAATGACCTGAAAACACTAAGTGCTTGTTAATATAATAATAATCATTATGGTTAGATATTCCTGATATTCACGCAGGGAGAGTTTTACCCCGGTTTCTACTATTAGTTGAGTGGAGAAAAGTATGGAACAGCAAAAATATATCGTGTGGCTTGAGGCATTGCGTATAAGCGATGTGGCCAAGGTGGGCGGCAAGAATGCGTCGCTTGGAGAAATGATCAGCCAGCTTGCCCATCTTGGTGTGCGTGTGCCAGGCGGCTTTGCTACCACGGCCGAAGCATATCGCGATTTCCTCGCGCAGAGCGATTTGGATAAACGCATTCGCACAGTACTCGACGACCTTGATGTGACTGATGTGACCGCTCTGGCTGAGGCCGGTAGTCGGATACGCCAGTGGATTGTGGACACGCCTTTGCCGACGCGTTTGGAAAGTGAAATACGCGACGCCTATGTAAAGATGCAGGCCGAGGTCGGTGTGGATATTTCATGGGCCATTCGCTCCTCTGCCACGGCGGAAGATTTGCCGGACGCTTCGTTTGCCGGGCAGCAAGAAACTTTTCTCAATATTCATGGCGTGGATCATATTCTGTCAGCCATTAAGCAGGTGTTCGCCTCGCTGTATAACGATCGTGCCATTGCCTATCGTGTCCATCAGGGTTTTAAGGATCAGGATGTGGCATTGTCGGCAGGCGTGCAGCGTATGGTGCGTAGCGATTCAGGTGCAAGTGGCGTGATGTTTACGCTGGATACTGAGTCTGGTTTTGAGCAGGTGGTACTTATCACTTCCGCATATGGATTGGGTGAGACAGTAGTGCAAGGTGCGGTCAACCCAGACGAATTTTATGTGTACAAGCCCGCCTTAAAGCAAGGTAGAGCTGCAGTGATCAGCCGTAATCTTGGCAGCAAGGCGATTAAAATGATATTCGGTGAAGGACAAGAAACAGGGCGTTCTGTTCTTACAATAGAGGTGCCGCTGGCTGAGAGTCAGCGCTTCTCCATTGCTGACGCAGAGGTGGAGGAGCTGGCGCGTTATGGATTGATCATTGAGCGACATTATGGTCGTGCGATGGATATCGAGTGGGGCAAAGATGGTCTGGATGGCAAGCTGTATATATTGCAGGCACGGCCAGAGACGGTGCAGTCACATGACACTCAAGGTAAGTTGAGACGCTATAAATTAAAGCAACAGTCCCAGATATTGGTCAGCGGCCGTGCCGCCGGACAACGCATAGGCAGCGGTACAGTATGCTTGGTGGCGGATGCCAGCAAGATGAACCAAGTGCAGCCGGGCGATGTTCTGGTGACGGATATGACTAACCCTGATTGGGAGCCGGTAATGAAGCGCGCGTCTGCGATTGTTACCAATCGAGGTGGTCGTACTTGTCATGCAGCCATTGTGGCGCGCGAACTAGGCGTTCCGGCGGTAGTGGGATGCGGCGATGCAACGAAAATTCTTAAGCATGGCGATGCGGTGACCGTTTCTTGTGCCGAGGGAGATATTGGAAAAGTGTATCAGGGCATCCTCGATATAGAGGTGTCGGATTTGGCACTGGATGAAATGCCGGCTCCGCCAATTAAAATTAGTATGAACGTGGCGAACCCGGAACTGGCGTTTGAATTTAGTCATTTGCCCAATGCCGGTGTGGGGCTGGCGCGGCTGGAATTTATCATCACGCGGATGATAGGTGTTCATCCCAAGGTGGTGCTCGACTATCCCAATTTGTCAGCGGAGTTAAAAGCGCAGGTGGAGGAAAAGGCCGCAGGTTATGCCACACCGGAAGATTTTTATGTTGAGAAATTGACCGAAGGTATAGCCATGCTGGGAGCGGCCTTCGCACCTAAACCGGTAATCGTTCGCTTTTCAGATTTTAAGTCTAACGAATATTTTAGCTTGCTCGGAGGTTCTCAATACGAGCCGAATGAAGAGAATCCGATGATCGGTTTACGTGGAGCTGCACGTTACGTAGTAGACAGCTTTCGCGATTGTTTTGCGCTGGAGTGCCGTGCTATACGCCGGGTACGCGATGAAATCGGGCTGACCAATATAGAAGTGATGATTCCGTTTGTGCGCACCCTGGACGAAGCCGAGCTTGTGATAAAGGAGCTGGCTAAAAATGGTTTGCGTCGGGGTGAAAACGGCCTGCGCGTGATAATGATGTGTGAGATTCCTGCTAACGCATTGCTGGCCGAGCAGTTTCTCGAGTATTTCGATGGTTTTTCCATTGGTTCAAATGATCTAACCCAGCTTACTCTCGGCATAGACCGTGAATCGGGGCTGGTGGCAGGGGCGTTTGATGAGCGCAATGCGGCAGTGAAAGTGTTGCTCAGTATGGCGATTCAGGCTTGCCGCAAGGCCAATAAATACATCGGCATCTGTGGACAGGGTCCATCCGACTATCCTGATTTGGCACTGTGGCTGGTAGAGCAGGGTATCGAGGCAGTTTCGTTGAACCCGGATACCGTCGTAGAAACATGGCTATATCTGGCTAAACAGGCAGCTAAAAATAAGGCGTGAAGCTCAGCTTGCAATCTGGTGAGGGTTACACGCGTGCAGGCGCATTGGGGTATGGAGATGGTTGCGGCTTTTATTTTGCGATTGAGCTGTTGCAAGCAGTTCTGGAAACCGGTATAGGAAATTTTAGTTTGGCATCGGTTGGTCTTAATGGGATGAGTGCTTCACTATATACGTGACTGCGATGTTTTGATGCCAGTTGTGCGTTATATTTTTACAGGTTCTCAGTCTTTCAAGCGACCCCACTGCGCTTGCTTTTGAGAGATAAGCGCTACCATGAAGAGCAGCGGCAGTGCCGCAGCCACGCAAGCCGCCACGCCAGCGCCAATCAAACCCATCCATAATGTGAGTGAAACAAATAGAGCAATGTAGATGACTGTCGTGAACACGTTTACGAGCAACACTTTGCCAGCATGGCCAGCGGCATAGACCGCAGCACGCAGTGGTGCATTAGTAAGGTCAAAGGTGGCAGCCAGTAACAACCATGTAAGAACGGGAGCTGCGGCGGCAAATTCCTGGCCAACAAGTGTGACTAGCAACTGGTCGCCAAGGAAGTGGCTGGCAGCCACGAACAATAGGCCAAAGCCACCACCAAGCAGGGCAGTGCGGTAGGCGACCTGGTTGAAGTCATTGCTGCCCTGGTTCCAACTCCGAGTCAGATCGGGAAACACCACTTGGCGGATCAGCGCGGATGGTTTGGACAGCACGCTGGAAAACTCGCGCACCAGCCGCAGCAGACCCGCTTCGGCTGGCCCCAAGAGATAACCTGCCAGCATGATGGAAAGGTTCTTATATACAAGATCCAGGTTCGACTGCCAGTAGCTAATCCACAAAAAATGACGCAGCCCGGAAAATTCAGCCAGGCTCGCATCCCTGACACTCTCGCCCTCAGGCGGGCAGCCAATGCGCTGGCGGTATTCATGCCGACCGCGCCAGCTCAGGTAAAGATTTTCGGTGGCATAAGCAAAGGCCAGGATAGCCACGAACATTGGTAGCGGACCTTCGAGCCACCATACGATCACGATTCCAGAAAAGCGGATGGCAGGGCCAATCATCATCTGCCGACCTAAGGCATCGAACTGGTTAAACAGTCGCAAAATACCATTGGCGGTGCCGTTGCCGATGGTCAGTAAAACAAGACTGTAAGCAGTGAGAAGGATTACATGGTCACGGTCCATGCCCAGCGATGGCCCCGCCAGGGGAGCGACGACCAGCCCCAAGGCGGTGGCGGCGATGCTGGAGTGGCGATCCACGCGGCGGCAAACTTTGATCAGGCGGCGCAGCGTGCGGGTGTCTCCAGCATCGTGCGCCGGTACACCATGGAGCACCACTGCTTCAAAAGGTTGAAAGTTGAAGAAGCCACGCACCAGCAAGGCATAGGTCTGTATCATCACCACAAGGCCGAACTCGGTGGGGCCGAGCGCGCGTGCCATGAGTGCGGTTGCACCAAGCGACATTAGCGCAGCAACGCCACGGCCCCGCACCAGGAAGCCAAAATTTCCCAGTACCCGGCGCATCGGGCTTTGTGCGCGCGGGCTGTCGTCAGATTGGCTCATGCGCGTTCCTCAGCGCATGGTTGGGTTAGCGCGTTGCCATGTACCGGATTGTGGCGTTGCGTGATGGCCTGCATTCTGCGGATTTTCTTGGCAAAGGCAAGCATCTGCCTTGAAATTGAATTTACGCGCGCCTGCAATGGCAGTCATTTATGCCATTGTCCGCAACTCGGCAAACGCCGCGCAAACGGCATCGATTTGTTCCGGGGTGTGCGCGGCGCTAACACTGCAGCGAATCAATGACACACCATTCGGCGTTACCGGCGGGAGCATCAGGTTGACATAGACACCGCGTTGCAGCAGGTTGTTCCAGAATCGCAGTGCTTCTATCCTGCCTTCAAGCACTACGGCGATAACCGGGCTCGGGGGCGCGCCTAGGGTGTATCCGAGCGCTGTCAAGCCCGCATGCAGACGCTTAGCGTTATCGTGCAGGCGTTGGCGCAGGTGGCTATCGGCGGAAAGCTTGCCAAGTGCGCAGCGAGTCGAGGCTATCGTCGCAGGCGACGGTGATGCGGTGAATATGAATGGCCGGCTCGAGTAGCGAATCAAATCCAGTTCGGTATGGTCGCTCACGCAGAAGCCACCTGCACTTCCCAAGCTCTTGCTGAAAGTGCCCACAATGAAGTCCGCATCCGCCAGTACGTCCACCTCTTCGACTAGTCCGCGGCCACGTTCACCAAGCACGCCCAGCGAATGCGCCTCATCCACCAGCAAATAGCCGCCGAGCTCGCGTTTTACGTCGGCGATTTTCTTGAGTGGAGCGCAGTCGCCAAGCATGCTGTAGATACCTTCCACCACGATCAGGGCATTCGCGGCGCGCGCGCCAAGGCGACGCATACGTTTTGCCAGGTCTTGCGCGTCGTTATGGCGAAAGCGTATTGTTTCGGCTCCGCCGAGGCGGCAGCCATCATAAATGCTGGCATGGCAATCAGCGTCGAGCAGCACTACATCATTAGGCCCGGCAAGCGCCGCCAGCAGGCCGAGATTGGCGGCGTAGCCGGTGGAAAATACGATGGCATCGCGCTTGCCATAAAAGCCAGCGAGTTCCTGCTCGAGCTTGCGATGCCCCGAGTAACTTCCGTTGGCCATACGCGAACCTGTTGTACCGGTACCCTCAAACTCCAGTGCCATGCGTGCAGCGGCAATGCACTCTGGATCAAAGGTCAGTCCAAGATAGTTGTTGGTGCCCGCCAGGATGGTGGGCCGACCGTTGATGAGTCCCTCGGTTGGCGAAATAATACGATCAATCTGGACGCTAAACGGGTCTATGCCCAATGTCTCGAGCTCGAGTCGACTGGTTGCCAAGCTTTTAAATTTGTTAAAAATTCCCATTATTCAGAACTCATAATTTTTTCAATCTGTATCGCAAGATCCTTCACAGTCTTTACGTCTGGCAGAATGCTCACGGGAATAGAGATATCGAAACGGTCTTCGACGGTCAGCAGCAATTCCATGATTTGGAGTGAATCCAAATTCAAATCGCCGACTAGCTCGGTGTTTTCATCAATTTCAACGCTCCCTTTTGTGAACAACGACAGCCCGTCGTAAAGACTGGAGAGGATAGGTTGGTATTCCATCGTAGATTTCCTGTTATTTCTTGAGATTTTTGCCAGAGATACATGTGAGCCCTTGCTCAAGCCCGAAGGCCGGTTGCCAGCCGGTAATCCTCGAAAACTCGGAATTATCGCATACCCAGTCGGGATGGGTGAGTTCCCGAATCTTGCCCGGGGTCAGCATCGGCGCATATCCCAGCAGTCGGGCGGCGGCGGAATTAGCAAGTGCGGCAAGCTTGAGCACGGAAACGGGAATCGGTACGCGGCGCACTGGTCCGCCTCCGCGCAGCACACGCCCGCCAATCTCCAGCACCGTGCCCCAATCGTAGCCTCCTGCCTGCCCATCATGCAATTCGAAGGTTTGCCCATGGCCTGCATCCGTGGCTAGCCAGCGTACCACGGCGGCTGCCAAATCATCAACGTAGATCAGGGAAAATCGCCCATTAGTGCCAGCAGGCAGTGGCGCGAAGCCGCTGGCGATGCAGCGAAACAGCGGCAGTAGCTCACGATCCCCTGGGCCAAATACTGCAGATGGACGTAACACTGTCCAGCGCATGTTTTCTGAGGCGGTCTTGATAATGCCTTCACCGCGCCATTTACTCTCGGCGTAATGGGACAGTTGGGGTTCACGCGCTGCCAGCGAAGATATGAGCAAAAAGCGCGGGGCCCGTGCTTCGCGTGCGGCAGCCGAGGCAACGCGTCGTGTTCCTTCCACGTTTACTTGGTCAAAGTCGTCGTGACTGGCGCCGCGCACGGCTCCAGCGCAATGAATGACGGCATGTGTTCCAGCTATCAGGGCAACTAATGCGTCTTCGTCTTCAAGGTCTCCAGATAACCATTCCACTCCAGGAATAGTTGGCAGAACGCGCCCTTTCCTGGGTCGGTACAAGGCGCGAACGCGCCAACCAGCTCCTGTCAGATGCGTAAGAAGTGTCGCACCTACAAATCCGGTTGCACCAGTCAGGGCTAGTGTGGAACGGTTATTTAACTGAGGGAAGTCGGAGCCACGGTCATTGGTTGGAGGCACTGCCGTCGCCAGCATGCTTTCGTCAACCACTGGCCCGCATCATTGCCGATAGGAATTGAGGTTCTGCTTGCGGCAATTCTTTCACATCGGCGAGAGCTTTCTTGTTTTCCTGTCTGAGCAGGTAGCCTGCCCGTGCTGCCGACCGTGTCAGCTTGCCTGAAGACGTGCGCGGCAGCGTGTGCCGCGGAACAAGCTCGATCAGACAGTTGATGCCCAGCTCTTCGTGAATTTTCCGATGGAGCCGATGCGAAAGAGTAAGCACCTCTTCTGCCTCGCGGACATTGCACTGTACGACCGCCACGGCGACATCCGCATCATCCGGGCCGGGCACGCAAAACGCTGAAACGTCCATCGATCTCAATTCGGGTTGTTGTACTACGATGTGCTCAATATCCTGCGGCCAGATGTTGCGACCGTTGATGATTATTACGTCTTTGTGTCGGCCGGTCACGACAATGTTCCCGTCAACCAAGTAACCGAGGTCTCCGGTGTCAAGCCAGCCGTCTGTTGAGAGCACCTTTCGCGTTTGCTCTGGATTTTTGAAATATCCTGACATGATGCTTGGTCCACGTATCTTGATCCGGCCGACATGAAGATCCGGCAGCACGTTTTCGTGCTCGTCGCGAATACTTACCTCGTGCGCCGGCAGTGGTGCGCCGCATCGGACTAAACCGGTTACTCGGTTCGTGTTCGCGTCGGCTGGGCTGGCACATAAATGCTTTGCGAGGTGATCGGCGTCAACCCAGTCAACAATAATACCCTGGCGCAGTGGAGAAAAGCTGAAGGCTACTGAACTTTCCGCCATGCCATAGCACGGAACAAAGGAGAGCGGATCGAACCCAGCTGGAGCCAGTAGCCTGGCAAAACGATCGGTTAGCGATGTATGAATGGGCTCGGCACCGATGCCGGCGAAGCGCCAGGCACTCAGATCGTACTGCGCAACATCCTCGGGGCGTATCCTGCGTGAGCATAGTTCATATCCGAATGGCGGGCTGCATGAGAGAGTGGCTCGTGTGCGGGTCAGTAGTTCGAGCCAGAGCCTTGGGCGCATGGCGAAGTCGCGCGTATCAAGATAATCGATCGAACGCTGCGTGGCCACGTTGACCAACATGCAGCCGACGAGCCCCATATCGTGGTAGAACGGCAACCACGAGAAGCTGCGGTCATCGGGTTGCATGTCAATGCCGTGGTTAGCTATCCCAAACAGATTATTGAGCACAGTTTCCTGAGTGATTACCACACCCCGAGGAAAGCTGGTGCTCCCTGATGTGTATTGCAAATAAGCTGTTTCAGTAGGGCTGCTGCGCCGCAACTCACCTTGTTGTTCCGGTAATTCATCGAATGCGGCAGGCGTTCCCAAAAAGACCAGCTCGATGTTCAAGGCTGCCTCGCGCAAGAGCGGCAGGAAGTTGTTTGAAGCTATCGCCACCGCAGCTCCGCAGCCCAGCAACAAGCCGCGTAACTGGCCGACGTAGGCTTCGTGTCCTCCAAGATTGAGTGAGGCCGGCAGAGCCACTGGAACCAACCCGGAATACTGGCAGGCGAAAAAGAAACGCAAAAAATCAGGATTGGTTTCAGCTACTATCGCGACTCGTGCACCCCGCTTCAACGAAAGGGATTGCAGACGCTGAGCCAGTACCAAAGCCTGCTGGCGGAGCGTTCGATATTGAAGCACCGTCGTGAGCTTGCCTCGACCTGAATAGAAATTTGCGCCAGTTTCTCCAGTAGCGGCATAATCCAGCGCGTCGGCCAGAGTCGTGAAATCCGCACGCCGCAGTGGCAGCGAGCTGTCAGTCGGGGTTGGCAATGGAGTGGGTTTCTTAATGTCCTGCATATTCAACTTGGATTCCTGGTAAATATATAATGACGCTTGGAGCGTCAAAAATACGCACCAATTTCAAGCCTTTATTATAACTAAATTATAACCAAATTGTAACCAACCGCTCTGCGCTGACCTTTATACTCTGTAGCATTTCGTCACCTCGCTACTCCTTTCAACCCAGACCGACCTCGTTTGCTAGGTAGTCTGGCCAGTGAATTGTCGTGGGTGCCCAGAAGCCAAGCAAGGTACTCAACTAAATACTGTGATGTTAGAATTGTACAGTTTAATCAAATTGCTATGTCATAAAATTAGCTATTTCTGCGTCTTCGCACCTATGG
The DNA here is from genome assembly GCF_927797785.1 of Candidatus Nitrotoga sp. BS. GTDB lineage: Bacteria > Pseudomonadota > Gammaproteobacteria > Burkholderiales > Gallionellaceae > Nitrotoga. The sequence continues at coordinate 24,093 of NZ_CAKMLL010000110.1, forward strand.
AGAAGCTAGTCGCAGCATTTGGCTGAATATTCAACAGAAACCAATGAGGCGCGCATAGTTTTTTCTATACAACTAAAGGCTTAGTCGTGGATCATAGCAAAAACTTTCAGTGATATTTAAATAAGTAGCGTGAAGACGCTAGTTCAAGGCATTGAGCAGCGTTGTGTAGGTATATGGTTTCTGGCTGGAAACCTCAGAATCTCTGTAGCTGTGAGATATTTAAGGGGTTTTGTCAAAGCAATGCTGTGTGGGAAAATCGGAGTGGAAGCATAGTTTGTTGCAAGTTTATAAGGCAAGGCAGGTGTTTTATCAGAAATATTTGCATTAAATTGCCCCCGATTTTGCCAAAAACAAGTGAGGCGAATTCAAGTTCGAAGTGCAACACGGGTTGTAACAGCTATTCTCTTTGCCTTTTTAAGTCTGGTCGATACCTCTGGCGGCATAAAGGGCAAGCACCACTCAAGGCAATGAGAGCCTAATAACACAGCTAAGCCAAAGCATTTATTGCTTCATGATTGCGCGGATATAATTGCTGGGGATGGCATATGAAATACCGCTCGGGTGGGCCAACACGTTTTCTTTAGTGCCTTTCACGAATACCATATTGAGAATGCCAAAAACTTTGCCAGTTTTAGGGTCAAACAGCGGACTTCCGCTATTTCCCGGGTAGGCAGTGCCATCCAGCTGAAATACAAGGTACGGATCGCGGAGCCGTTTGATTGTCTTGATGCTAAGCTGTTTAGTGGTTAGTGCTGGGATAACGATAGGGGTAATAGCCGAAACAATTGCTTGGTGCGTCACCGGGTAGAGTCCCAGCACCATACCTATGGGAAAACCGGTAAACGCAACCGTTTCTCCCTCTTTAATAACACTTGAATCTCCGATCACCAAGGCAGGTAAGGGTTCGCCACTAATTTTCAACAATGCCAGGTCATGCTCATTGTCAATCTCGACTATGGTTGCAGATCGGGCCGTGGCTGATCCGCCGCGACCAACAAAAACTGCCAACGAATCCTTTTTTTCCAGGTTCAGATTTCGCGGAACGACATGAGCATTAGTAATAATATGATTACCATCACCTACAGCAAATCCAGTTCCAAGAAAATTGGCTGGTGGTGCGCGAGTATGTAATATGGTTCCTATAGCTACAATGGAAGGGCTGACCATTTCTATGGTTTGGGGGAGATCACTCGCATATGCATTGCCGACATGACAATACAGAGCTATGAATGAAGTACATATACATCCAACAGTGAATTGTTTTATTTGACTATAAAGACAAGTGCCCGACCACCTCAATATTCTCTCCCATGCGCTTTATTTAATAACGGTACTGATTAACATAGCGCTTACAAATTATCAGTACCCGGTTTGAACAGCCAATATGTGATTTGAGCACCAGCTCTCAGCAGATATATGAATAAGTGCCTAGGCCGAGAAACGCTCTCTTAAGAAACAATTTTAACATATTGATTTAATTTTGTTTTAATTATGCACTT
>NZ_CAKMLL010000111.1 GCF_927797785.1 Candidatus Nitrotoga sp. BS
GGAGACTAATATGAATTCAAAAGTAATGATCACTAAAGCTGCACCTATTGTTCTGGCTGTTTTAATGGCCTATTCTTTATCCGCTCAAGCTGGTACGGTAACCCTTACCGGCGTTACGACAAATACATGTGCTTCTTATACCGGCTTTAGCTCCGATGCAAACGGCAATTTGACCGTAGTATGCAGTGGAGAAGCTGAACAAGCGCCAAGTGTAGCGCCCTCATGTACGCTTACTGCTTCCCCCTCCACAATTAGTGAAGGAGCTTCGTCCACGTTAATTGCAAACTGCACTCCCGCTGCCACTTCTTATGTATGGGCTGGGGTCAACTTTACAGGTGCTGGTGGCAATGTAACACCGACGAGCACAACTACTTATTCGGTTACTGGCTCCAATAGTGTAGGTTCCGGTAATACTGCTTTAAGAGAAGTTACAGTTACGGCTGGAAGCCCGCCACCAGTACAAGGTGGTTCCTCTGGTAAAACCACACCAACATCACAATCGTCTTTAACAGAAATTAGAGCATGGAATTATGCATTCTCAATATTAAATAACATTCCTCCTAACGCGAAGGTTGAACAGGTGGGTTATATGGCTTATCTAAAATTAATACAGAGTGGCAAGCCCACCCAAATATTTTTGCCTACTGCATGGTAGGTTTCATCCAAGCCTGAACGTGGTAAAGTTCGCTCTCCCCCAACTTTTGTTGGGGGAGTTTTTTATTTTTTAAACTAAACTTGAGGTCAAAATAATGAGTCGTATGTTGTTAAAGCAGTACGCGGCGCTAGCGGTGCTGGTTTGCTGTGCAGCTCCGGCATTGAGTGTGGAACAGGTATTAGTCGAGTCTGATAAGGTCAAAATTACAAGCCTGGATTTTGAGGCGGATTTGATGCGTGTTCCGCCTGAACATCGCGCGGAGGTATTGGCAAGCAAGGCCCGCATTGCCAAACTGCTGGAAAACCTGCTAGTCAACAAAACGCTGGCTGCCCAAGCCCGCACTACCAAAATTGATCGCGAACCCGTATTAAGCAAGCAGATAGAAATAGCAGGGGACAAATTGCTGGCGCAGGAGCAAATCAACCGTATCGCCAAAGAAGTTAAGATACCAAGCTTCGACACGCGTGCCATTGAGCTGTACCAGGTTAATATCGAAAAATATACAGTTCCAGCAAAAGTACGTGTTTCACATATTCTGGTGGATACAAAAACCCGTACACCTGAAGAAGCGCTGCAGCGCATCAAACAGGTACGCGAACAGGCGACGAGTGGGAAAAAATTTGAAGAGTTGGTGCTGGAATACTCTGATGATCCAAGTGCAAAGGGGAACAAAGGCGACCTTGGTTTTTTTGTAGCGGGGCAAATGGTTAAGCCATTCTCGGATGCAGCTTTTGCCATTGCTTCTCCAGGCGATATCAGCGAACCGGTGAAGACAGTTTTTGGCTACCACATTATTCAACTTCACGAAAAAAATCCAAAGTTAGTGCGCTCGTTTGACGAGGTAAAGGAAAAGATAATAGAGGGCGAGCGGGAAAAGTTTTTAAATGAATATCGTCAAAATTTTATCGGTGGGATACTGCTCGATCCATCACTGAAATTAAACGAGGATGCCGTAAATCAATTTTGGTCAGGCCCTGATTTGAAATCCGGAGGCGGTCAGCTGTCTGAACAAAACAAGCCTGAGGCCACAAAGCAGTAATCCATGCAGATAAGGAATCTGTGGCCGTACCGATGGTTGCTGCTCAATTTTCTATCTCGAGAGGTTAAAAGCCGTTATGTAGGCAGCATCAGCGGGATTTTCTGGGCGTTGCTACACCCATTGGCTCTGTTGGCGGTGTATGCGGCGGTATTTACAACTATTTTCAAGGTAAAGTTTCCTGAGCTGGAAGGCCACAGCTTTATTCTGTTTGTTGCGGTAGCGCTATGGCCGTGGTTGAGCTTTCAGGAGGGTGCGCAACGTGGTGCCCTGGCAGTGCAAAACGGCGGTGGGCTTATCAAGAAGGTTGCCTTTCCGCACGAGCTGTTAGTGTACGGTGCAGTTCTTTCGACGTATGCCGTCCATGTAGTCGGTTTTCTATTGGTGCTTGCGGTACTAGCTTTAACCGGCAATGATTTGCATTTCGCCACGCTGCCGCTCGTATTATTGCTATTTTGCATGCAGCTATTATTTACCAGTGGTCTGGCATTGATTCTTGCTGCCTTGCAAGTGCTGCTCAAGGATGTCGAGCATTTTCTTGCGCCGGTGTTCATGATCTGGTTCTACGCCACCCCCATCCTTTATCCCGCCAGCTTAGTGCCGCAGCAGATACAGAAAGTCATTGCATTGAACCCACTTTCGTATTTTATTACCAGAATACGCGAGCTATTGATGAATGGTAATAATCATATCGGCTGGCAGGATATGGCAATGGTGGCTGGCAGTTTGTTGTTTTTTTTCGCTGGGCGATGGTTCTTTAATCGATTGTCACCCTATTTTGAGGATTTTATTTAGTCCGCATGTTTAAAGTTCGACTAAAATTCGCAGGTCATCATTAATGATATCTCTTGGAAACCCGTATGACTAACCTTGTATGGGATGCCAGTTATATTGATTGGGATAATTCAGATGGCTATATTCTCCAAGTTTGCATTTCCAACTAATTTGTTACAGACACCAATATTGTGCAACCACCTCTAATCCGCCTAAGTAATGTCGGCAAGAATTATCCTAGCGTTGCCACGGGCGGCAATCGGTTGCGCACGATTGCCACCTTGCTTTTCAAGCGTGGCGAGGTGCCCCATTTCTGCGCACTGAGGGGAGTTGATTTGGAGCTGAAAGCAGGTGAATCCCTTGGACTGATTGGCGAAAATGGCGCGGGTAAATCGACTCTTTTGAAAATCATCGCGGGTGTGGTCAAGCCCTCCACCGGCCAAGTAGTGGTAAATGGTCGTATTGGCGCTTTGCTGGAGCTGGGTAGCGGTTTCCACCCTGAATATAGCGGTCTGGAAAACATCCATCTGGCGGCCGCGTTGATGGGTATGAGCAATGCAGAAATCGACAGCAAGCTGGATTCCATAATTGAATTCGCCGATATAGGTTCCCATATTGCGGAACCGATCAAGCATTATTCGTCCGGCATGGTGGTGCGGCTGGGTTTTGCCGTCGCAACAGCCATGCAACCGGACATCCTTATTACTGACGAAGTGTTGGCTGTGGGCGATGAGTCATTCCAGAAAAAATGCATCCGCTGGATCGAAGGGTATTTGAGTCAAGGCGGGACACTGCTGCTGTGCTCGCACAGTATGTTCCATATTCAGACCCTGTGCCAGAAAGCAGTATGGATTCATGATGGACAGTTGCATATGTATGGCGACAGCTTCGACGTGACGCGCGAATATCTGACCTACCACGAAGAAAAGAATAACAAAGCTGCGCACATGGAACGTGTGGTACAGCCAAGTGGGATATACCAAATTCGCAAACTTTGGCTAGAAAATGATGCGGGTATTGTAACGACTGTCGCTGAAATAGGCGGAGTATTACGTATTTGTGGTGTAGCGCACTCTCCCGATGACCGGCCGCCGGTGATTCTGTTTGGGATAGTCCGAGTCGATGGAGCGCCAATTTACGGTACTCACTCAAACGAAACTGCGTATCTTCCGAACCAAATTGCTCCTTCGCAATATGGTTTTTGCGTTCATTTTACAAATCTTCAGTTATTGCCCGGTAAATATACGATTCGCGCTCATGCAATGGATCCTGAAGGGTTGCGGCTCTTTGATACTGTGAGCACTTCGGTTCGGATCACTGGACAAACCCGCGATTATGGTTTGTGCCGTTTAGAGCATGAGTGGAAGCCCGCAAGAGAAGATTTTATTGCCATGGAGGATAATTAGCCGACGCTGAAATAAACATAACTCTTTGATGTAATGTTACATTATGTTGTTTATATGCTATAATTTCGTCCAGTTTTAAAGCGAAAACTATTAAAAACGGGGCGAAACACCATGCAAAAGTCGCCACCTAACCCTTCCCAGGGTAATTTTTTATTTCCTAACCTGATTGACCAACTCGATTCGAGTTATCCGCT
>NZ_CAKMLL010000112.1 GCF_927797785.1 Candidatus Nitrotoga sp. BS
GCACCGTAGCAAAGAAAATCAGGAAAAGCGGACATTTCTATTTAGCGTTGACAGAGCTGGCTGTAATATGGTTACGTATGTTACAAATCAGGAATGGCAAGAGAAACGCCAATAGAATTAAAGCCAGTTTAAACTGGCTTTAATTCTATTGGCGTTTGTAAACTTTAACACCGCATTATTAAGTATTCAATTGAATCGTTTAGTAGAAAGCGGAAAGCAGAAATCAGTTTATGCCGATTTCTGCTAAGATAAACTTGCTTCTTGATTACTTCGCCAGGTGCAGTATGAACTCAACCAGTGTTTTGATGTCCGCATCGCTTACTCTAGGAGAGTTAGCTGTCATTGGTACCTTACCCCAGTTGCCAGTACCACCTTTGGAAACTTTCATGATTAGGCCTTCTTCTAATGACATTTTCTTGGCTCCAGCATCAGCACTGCCTTTTGGTGAGAAAGCATATTCTGTAGCACCCTTATACTTCTTGGAAACATCCATCCAAGCGGGTCCGACAATTTTTTTATCAATCGCGTGGCAAGCTGTACAGCCGCTTTTCTTGGCCAAGTCTGGCATATCTGTTGCTAAAGCACTACCTGCTGCCATCAGGCCTGCTGCTGTAATCACGCTAACGATGATAGATTTCATATTATTAAGCTCCATTAAATTAAGTTTTTCTTCAGTTAAACTATATTAGGCATTGCTGCCTTTCCCATTCTAACCAACTCCAACTTCTTTGCAAACTGTAAAGTACTAAACAGTATTGGTATTAACGCGTATCCCTAATGGGTCGTTGACAACCCTGCTTTAAACGTAGCAAATTTCATTTGCTACGTGCCTGAATAGGTGGGTAAATAAATCACGTATAATAATCAATCTTAAAAATTATCATTAGTGATAGTACGATCCGTATGCTAATTCATCCCCAGTTTGATCCTGTTGCTATTCATCTTGGCCCGCTTGCCGTGCACTGGTACGGATTGATGTATTTACTGGCCTTTATGTTATTTCTATTGTTGGGGAAAATGCGTACTCGCATTCTCAATCGCCCTGGATGGGATGAAAAAATGATGGATGATCTATTATTTTACGGCATTCTTGGTGTCGTACTGGGTGGGAGGTTGGGCGAGGTGCTGTTTTACAACCCCGGTTATTATGCATCTCACCCGCTTGAAATTCTAGCAGTTTGGCAGGGTGGTATGTCCTTCCATGGCGGATTTCTCGGTGTATTGGTGGCGATGGCACTTTTTGCACGTCTGCACAAACTCCCTTGGCTGCAGTTGATGGACTTTATTGCCCCCCTAGTGCCGCTAGGCTTGGGCGCAGGACGCATCGGCAACTTTATTAATGCTGAATTATGGGGGCGGCCTACAAATGTGGCTTGGGGGATGGTATTTCCCAATGTGGACGATCTGTCGCGCCACCCTTCTCAGCTATATGAATTTGCGCTGGAAGGTTTGCTCCTGTTTGCGCTTTTGTGGCTATACTCTAGCAAACCGCGCCCAGTAGGTGCTGTATCTGGTTTATTCCTCATCGGCTATGGCAGCTTTCGTTTCCTCGTTGAATATACACGCAACCCAGATGACGGCATATTTGGCCTAATGAGTCTTGGTATCAGCATGGGCCAATGGCTTAGTCTACCTATGGTGATTGCAGGGCTAGTGCTGATGCTAAAGGGGCAACGAAAACCGGCTACACTTAAATAATCTCATGTGCATTTGTTCGATTCGGCTACTATCTATCAATTTGCTATGAGTGCTCGATCCGAGCTTGGTGTATTGTTTCTCGGGAAAAAATGGAAATTTACCACCAATCGCAAGTAACGATGAGATTCAGTGTTGGTGGGCGCGCAGCATAGGCGAAGGTTTTTGCGCGTGTAATGAATTATATTTTGAATACGATTAACACTATGTTTATATTTATATTTGTGTAATTTTATTTGTGCGAAAGTTAGCGTGCACTATTTTGAAATGTTAATTTATCATTATCGTACTGTTGACTTTATTTTCCAAACTGGACATTATGCCGTCGTTTTATCGCGTCTATCCCTTGCGGATTGGTATGCACCGAACAAGTGTATAAATGCTTAAAGCGATATTGCGTCGTTTTAAATTACCCGTTGTAAATTTGATAATGCATGTCGATGTAGTTCCGTCGGCAGTCTAATTGTTTGTTGGGGGAGCTACTTACGATGAATTATTTTTTACGTTTATCCGTTTTGCTTGTCGGATTGGTCGTCTCCGCTGGCAGCTATGCCGCTAATACGGTACAGCCCCTCACTACAGCTGACGACTTGGGTCCTAAGGTCGAGCAGCCATTTGAGTTTCCCCATAATCGTCACGCTGGTAATGCCGATAAAGGCGGTATGGAGATAAATTGTATGTACTGCCATACTTATGCGCGCCGCAGCATGGTGGCAGGCATTCCGCCGGTACAGAAATGTATTGGGTGCCATCAAAGCATTGAGTCGGTGCGGGAAACCCCACGAATCAAAAAATTATTCGAATATTGGGAAGCTAAAAAAGCAATACCTTGGAAAAAGGTGCATGATCTTCCTGAGTTCGTGCGCTTTAACCATGAGCGTCACATTCAGCGATTCGTTTTTGCGCAAAACAAGCCGGTACAGGAAGCCTGTGGCTACTGTCATGGCGATGTGAAAACAATGACGGTTGCGCGTCGCCAAAAGCCGCTCTCCATGGGTTGGTGTGTGAGTTGTCATCAGAAAGATCATCCAGTAGATGCAACATCCACAAAGACGACTCACGGCCCGAATGACTGCTGGCAGTGTCATAAGTAATCGGCGCATTCACAAGATAAAGATTTCCAAGGGGTGTCAGCAATGATAGAAAATAGTTTTAATCGGCGAAATTTTCTGAAGGTGCTTGGGTGGGGTGGTGCAACGGCCGCGTTAAGCGGGTGTGGCAATACCTCAGTTGAGGACGGGAAGGAATTTGTAACTTCCTATGTCGAGACAGCGGACTATATTATCCCGAGTATTGGCACGTACTTTAATTCGACCTGCGCGCAGTGTGATGCTGGCTGCGGCATTATGGGGCGAGTGCGGGAGGGTCGCGTGCTTAAGCTGGAAGGTAATCCAAAAGCATCCATTAATAATGGCAAAATGTGTGGTTTAGGGCAGGCCGGAGTGCAGGCGCATTATAACCCTGATCGCATCCGAGAACCGCTGTTGCGTAATGGGGACAGGGGAGAGGCGATTACGTGGGAAAAAGCACTGGGGTTAATCAACGAAAAGGTTGGTGGTGTGAATGCAGAGAATATCGCATTCCTGACTGGTGTTGTTAGTGGGCATGACAAAGCATTATTGAAAAATTATCTAGATGCACTGGGTTCAGGTCATCATTACGTTTATGAGGCAGTTGCACCGTCAGTTATACGTGCAGCAAATAAGAAGGCATATGGCGTAGAGATGCCTCGGCTACGCTTGGACAAAGCCAAGGTTATTGTATCGTTCGGAGCGGATTTTCTGGGTGCGTGGGTTTCACCGGTACACTTTTCCCAGCAGTATGCTCGCTTCCGCAAGCCTGATAGTGGTGAGCGTGGAGTGCTGGTGCAGGTTGAATCAAAGATGACATTAACTGGTGCAAATGCAGATCGATGGCTGGCTATACGCCCTGGAACTGAAGGCATTCTCGCTTTGGGATTGATTAATGCGCTGGCTGCTGCAGGGTTGTCTGTACCAGGAGATGTTGCTGCTGCTGTAGGTGGGTACACCTCGGAACGGGTGAGCAAAGATACTGGAGTGTCTGCTGAGCATATAGGCAAGCTTGCCGCGTTACTAAAAGAGCGCAGCCCTAGCTTAATAATCGCAGGTAGTGCTGCCGAAGGCTATGCGCACGGCTCGCAGAATGCTGCTGCTATCGCTTTGTTGAATCAGATTTTAGGAAACGTCGGTCAGACGGTAGAGGCTCCATCTAGTACACCGTTTCCGCAAATGGCGCCGACTACGGGCAACCGCCTTGCGTTACAGTCACTCAATGACAACATGGCGCAAGACAAAGTAAAAGTGCTGTTCAGCTATGGTACTAATCCGGTGTTCACTGCGCCTGCTACCATGAAACTTAAAGAAAATTTAAAGAAGGTGCCGTTCAAAGTGGTGTTCGCTCACTATATGGATGAAACCGCAGTAGAGGCTGACTTGGTGCTGCCGTTGAACTCTGCAATGGAGGACTGGGCAACAGTAATACCGGAATACGTTGCCGAAGGTGCGCAGCTAAATATTCGGCAACCGCTGATGGAAAAATTATACCCCGGTACACTTGGCTTAGGCGACATCCTGCTTGGATTGCTCAAGTATCGCCGACCAGATGAATACAATGGTTTTGAAGATTTTTATTCGTATTTGCGTAACGCAATGGTGACGAACAAAGATGCATTGGGTGGCGCGAGTAAGGATGGCGATACGTTTTGGGAGGCAGCTCTAAGCCATGGCGGGGTAAAGATGGTGGGTGAGCCTGTCAATCTATCAGGCAATGTGTCTGCTACAACTTTGGTGGTTCCTGCTCCATTTGTAGAAGATGCGACGTATCCTCTACACCTGATTCCGGCTGTGAGCGCTAGTATGCGCGATGGACGCAATGCTAATGAACCTTGGTTGCAGGAATCACCGGATCCATTGACAACTATTGTGTGGGATAGTTGGGTGGAGATGCATCCGAAGACCGCTGCCAAGTTGGGTATTGTGGAAGGTGATATTGTCGAAGTGGCTTCAAAAAGCGGTGCTATGAAGGCACAGGCTTACGTGTTTACAGGTATTCATCCCGATGTGATTTCAGTGCCGCTAGGCTATGGTCATGATGCGATGGGGCGTTATGCAAAGGGCGTCGGTGCTAATGCCTTCAAAATTCTTGATCCAGTGTTCGACAAGGAAACTGGGGAATTGGCAATGCATGAGACGCGCGTTAAAGTAACCAAGGCGGGGAAGCGTGTGATTATAGTGAAAGATGAAGGCCCTGCCGGTGGTAATCAGATGGGTAGAAAAATTGCGGTAAGGCTTACATCTAATAAAGTGAATCTTTCGGAGGAGGTGTAAAAGGTGTCCATTACCAATTTATTAACAAACTGGTCAGACTTTCGCCAACAACATCCGTCGGCAGCTCATCCCCACCGAGAGTACAAGTGGGCAATGAGCATAGACCTGGATTCATGTACTGGCTGCAATGCCTGTAGCGTGGCATGTTACGCAGAAAATAATTTACCCGTGGTTGGCAAGGAAAAATTTGCACATGGGCATTCCCACCATTGGATGCGTATCGAACGTTATTGGGATAATGATGGTCGGGAATTTGCAGATCAAGGGGCGCAGTTTTTACCCATGTTGTGTCAGCATTGTGAGTCAGCGCCATGTGAAACAGTTTGTCCTGTTGGAGCTACCAACCACACTGCGGATGGCCTGAACTCACAGGTTTACAATCGCTGTGTTGGTTCACGTTACTGCAATGCAAACTGCCCATATAAAGTTCGGTACTTCAACTGGTACAACTATCCTACCACTGAAAACGTGTGGCCGGAGCCAATGAATCAGCAGCTCAATCCAGACTTGTCCGTGCGCAGCAAGGGTGTAATGGAGAAATGCACGTTCTGTGTGCAGCGATTGAGAGCTTCCATGAACGACGCTCGTACTCAAGGGCGGCTTGTAATTGATGGTGAAGTGCAAACCGCCTGCCAGCAAGTTTGTCCGACTGGGGCAATAACTTTTGGGAATTTGGTTGATCCATCGGCTAAGGTTGGAAAGCAGTGGAAGCAGCAACAGGTTGACCTGAATATAGATAAACAACCAAAGGACGCGGAAGAAAAGGCCGCTAAGTTACGTGGCTATCGAATTCTGGAAGAGTTGCGCACATATCCGTCGGTAATGTATCTGGAGCAGTTGCGTGAAAGCGCTGTTTAGGCCGCGTGATGGGGATGTCATGTGGGGAAACGGCATTGAGGTTACTTTCACGCAGGCACAAGGGGAGGAATTAAAATAATGGAAAAAGATATTCGCGAAGATATAGCTTGGGCACAGATTAATAAAGATGTGCTCAAGAGCTTAGAAAGTCCAAGAAGGCTTTACTGGGTAATCTTATTGATCGCACTTGCAATGATCGGTGTGGCGGTGGGAAGTGAGATTTACCAATATACGACTGGCATGGGTGTTTCCAATAAAAACAACTCTCATGTGTGGAGTTTATACATTGCTACCTTCATTTTTTGGATAGGAATGAGCCATTCGGGAACTTTGCTGTCGGCGATTTTGCATTTAATGCATGCCGATTGGCGTAAACCTATCTACCGTTTTGCCGAGGCAATGACAACATTCTCGTTGATGACGGCAGGCTTGTTCGTTATGGTGCACTTGGGCCGGTTATGGCAGGTTTATTATGTGATGCCTTACCCTAACGAGCGCTGGGTTTGGCCAAACTTTCAGTCGCCGCTAGTATGGGATATGTTCGCGATAGCCACCTATTTAAGCTCATCCGTACTCTTTCTCTATGTCGGGATGATTCCTGATCTTGCAATTTGTCGTGATAACATCCACGCGGGCTGGCGTAAAAAGCTGTATACAATAATGTCACTTGGCTGGGAAGGAACTGATCGCCAGTGGCGTAATTTCCGAATCACATATTTAACGATAGCCTGTTTTCTGATCCCGCTGGCCGTTTCCGTCCACTCTATCGTGGCCTCTGATTTTGCTATGTCGAATATGCCGGGCTGGCACGTTACATCATTTCCTCCATACTTTGTGGCAGGTGCTTTATATTCTGGTTGTGCTGCAATTATCACGCTTTTTATTATCTTGCGATATGTGTTCAGGTTTGAAGAATACATGACGTTGCCGATAATGAAGAAGCTGGTACGCTTGACCTTCGCTATAGCGATGGTGTGGACTTACCTCAATTTGATTGAATTCGCTTCAGTTTGGTATGGGCATGACCAGACTGCCAAGGATCAATTAATCTTTAAGGCTACCGGTCCTTATGCACCATACTTCTGGGCAATGATCTTCTTCGGATCCATCTTGCCATTGATGCTTGCCTTTAAACGTTTTCAGACTCATCTTCCAATCTTGTTCGTAGTGTCAATCCTGCTTAATGTAGGTATGTGGCTTGAACGCTGGATGATTATCTCGCCGAGTTTCGCACACGGTCACTATCCTTGGACATGGGATCATGATCAATGGCCAAGCTTAGTGCAGTGGGGAATCGTATTTGGTAGCTTCGGTTGGTTTACATTATTGTTCATGGTGTTCTGCAAGGTATTCCCTTCCGTTTCTATGTACGAAGTCAAAGAAATGGTATATCACCGCACTCTAGCACTGAAGCACAAGCCTGCTGTGAAGGGGGATTACTAAATGAGCAAACGTCATTTACTCGCACTGTTTAATGATTTTGATGAAGCCGTGGCTGCAATTGCTGAATTACGTGCGGCTAATATCAAGGGTTTTAACATGGACGACTTGATACTTAAGTCACCCATTGAGCATCCTGAAGTTGAACTGGTATTAGGCGACAAACCAGTTAATGTGCAATGGTTCACATTAATTGGAGCCTGTACTGGTGCTTTGTTAGCATTCTTCCTTGTCTCGGGGGCGCAGGCTAATTTCTTTGCTCAAATTAAAGGTGGAAAACCAATTGTTCCATTACCACCTAATTTTGTGTTGACGTATGAAATGTTCATTCTTGGTGGTGTATTTATCACTATCTTGGGTTTCTTGATTTGTGCAGCATTGCCAGCTAAACGTTCTGCGTTATATAGCGCTAAAGTATCGGAAGACCAAATTGGAATTCTGGTGAAAGGCGACGAATCGGCAGTAGCTGCTTTCAAGGCTATTTTTACCAAGCATAAGGCACTTGAGATTCAGGAAGAGGCGGGAAAATGATGAGATTATCTTTAGCAGTTGTATTGCTGTTGGCACCTGCGTTTGCGCAAGCATGGCCATGGTCAGACGACATGGCAAACCAGATCAGCATTAAACCACAGGAAAGTGCCGATTTGAAAAACCCAGGAATGCGGCCATTTCCAAAACACTCAGTTCCGATTCCCGGTACTACATCTCAGGTGAAAGATATGGAAGCGTCAGAAAAACAGACGAATCCGATACCGGCAGACGAAAAATCAGTGGCGCTTGGCAAGAAGCTTTTTGAAATTTATTGCACTCCGTGCCACGGCTTTTCTGGTAAGGGTGATGGATTGGTTGGTGCGAAATTATTATTACAGCCGTTTAACTTGACAGCTGATCAAACAAAAGCACGATCTGATGGTTTTATATGGGGCTACATGACGTTCGGTGGTGCGGTTATGCCATCATACGCTAATGATCTATCAGTTAATGAACGCTGGAATGTGATCAACTATGTACGCAAAGTGTTGCAAAATGGGCAGTCCGCCGCAGCGGTAATGCCTGCAGCCAAATAAGGGAGTGCAACTAATGATTTCGTATAGCAATTGGTCAGTTTTGACGGCGAGCTTTTTGGTGGTTCTTTATATTGCGCTGGGTGGTGTGACATTGAGTGCGGTGTTGCACTTGGTGGGTGCACAATGGCGATATGAAATTCGTCGATTAGCAGCATGCTTGTTTGCACTTTTCCCGCTAGCATTTGTGTTGTTAATCATATTATTGGTTGGCGGCGAACACACTTTTCCATGGTTGAGCACGGCTACTGAGCATGGGCATCATCTGCCAGCCTGGCATAACTACACATTTCTGGTGGCTCGCCAAGTGTTAGGAATGTTAGCAGTGATGGCGATTTTTTGGGTGTTTATCAAACGGCAGGAGGTAAGTGATCGCAGCAAGGAAGATCAACAAAGCTTCCATAAAATTGCTTGTTGGATACCTTATGTTTTTGTGCTCTACGGCACCATGATGGCGTGGGATTTCGAGATGACGTTGGTGCCATCATGGCACAGTGCGATTTATGGCATGCAGCATTTCGTTAGCAACTTTAATATGTTCATGGCCTTCCTTGTGACGTGGATTTATGTATTGAATACACGCGGCAAATTGCTACGTCCAGTTGAAGATTACATTTACAACTACCTTGCGCAGATGATGTTTGCATTTACTTTGCTTTGGATATATACATTTTTCGCGCAATATTTAGTCATTTGGTATCCCAACCTTCCAGGTGAAGTAGATCGCGTGATGGGTATGCAGAATGGCGACTACAGCGTGTTATGGTGGTCGATGTTTACCCTAAAATTAATCATTCCATTTACTGTACTGGCTATGCGAGCTTCACGGCACTCACCGCCAATAATTTTGACTGTGGCGGCGAGCATTATTGTCGGTACGATGTTTGAAAGGTATATTTGGATTTCTGGTGTAAACGGTACCGGCACTATGCCAGTGCTTGCGGTTCTGGTTCTTACTCCGGTACTAGCCGTTGCCGGATTCGTACTGGTGCGTCGCATGATGGCCCGTAGTCATCTGATAAAAGTGTGAGCCGCGCTATGATGACACTTTACTCGGGAACAACTGACCCATTCAGCCAGCGTTGCCGTATTGTGTTGTATGAGAAAGGAATGGATTTCCAAATAGTTGATGTTGACGTCTTCAACAAGCCTGAAGATCTCATGATAATTAACCCATACAATATGGTTCCTGTGCTTGTAGAACGTGATTTAGTACTCTATGAGTCAAATATCATCAACGAATATATAGACGAACGATTTCCACACCCGCAGTTGATGCCTGCCGATCCAGTGATGCGTGCGCGAGCTCGATTATTTTTGCATCGATTCGAGAGTGAGATGTTCTGTCATATTGGTGCACTGGAAAGTGGAGTGCAAAAGACCGCAGATAAGGCGTGCCTATCCGTTCGTGATAGTCTAACTCAGATTGCCCCGATTTTTGCTAAACAAAAATTTATGCTGAATGATGAATATTCTATGCTTGACGTGGCTATCGCTCCATTGCTATGGCGGCTAGATCATTATGATATTCAACTTGCCAAGGAGGCTGCTCCGCTTATGAAATATGCGGAACGACTTTTTTCGCGCCCAGCATATATTGAAGCAATGACAGCAGCGGAAAAAGCGATGCGAAAGTGAAAGAGCTTTCAACTAAGCCGTATTTGATACGTGCGATTTATGATTGGTGTTCTGACAGCGCTTTAACTCCTTACTTGGCAGTTAAAGTGGATGATCAGACTCGAGTACCAAAGGCGTATGTGAAAGATGGTGAGATTGTGATCAACCTTAGTATGGACGCAGTGCGTAACCTGCAGATTGGTAATGAGGAGATTACCTGTGGTGGGCGCTTTGGTGGTGTTCTGCATGGACTGGTTGTGCCGATTGTTGCTGTGATTGGTATTTTCGCCAAAGAAACTGGTCGAGGGCTTGTGTTTCAAGGCGGTGACTGTATACCAACGTTTCCAGTTGATATCAGTAATGGGTCTTCGCTAGTTAAGCCTACACTCCCTAGCAAACCCCGGCTCAGGGTAGTTAAATGAAATGGACATTGCGATATTAGTGGTTTCTTAATTGTTGAGGCTTAAGTATATTAAACCAATATTTTCCATTAGAGATTACATAGGGCAGTATTGACGCAATTCCAGATTTACTTGTGTTAGCCCTAAGTTCCTCAAGCCATGCTCTTCGACGTTCGGATCATCACCAAGTTTAGTTTCGCATAAATCACTGACGCTGAAGCTGTTCAAACCAATATCTGCTTTGAGTTCTTGAAATAATTTTCGCTATATTCTCGATCCCGATCGGAACGCCATACCTCCAGTGCGGACAAGCTAAGCGTAGTAACCATTGCATAGTAACGCAACCTCCAAAAGACGGTGTTGCAATACGTTCATATCCAGACCGCGATTAGTGCTCCACCAAACGACAGGCTCGGCAATGCAGTGATTGTCTCTAGCTAGTGTAGTGCGCCATTCTGTTTGGAACTTAATCGACTGTTGGCACGAATG
>NZ_CAKMLL010000113.1 GCF_927797785.1 Candidatus Nitrotoga sp. BS
GGCGGAACTTGATGCTGCCAAGGCGGCTGCAGCCCAGGCAGCTGCTGATGCGGCAGCTGCACGCGAAGCGGCTAATGCAGCTGCAGCGCTGGAAGCGGCTAATGCAGCCAAAATTGCGGCGGAACTTGATGCTGCCAAGGCGGCTGCAGCCCAGGCAGCTGCTGATGCGGCAACGGCACGCGAAGCGGCTAATGCAGCTGCAGCGCTAGAAGCGGCTAACACAGCCAAAGTTGCGGCGGAACTTGATGCTGCCAAGGCGGCTGTAGCACAGGCTGTTGCTGATGCGGCAGCAGCACGTGAAGCAGCCAATGTGGCTGTAGCGCAGCAAGCTGCCAAGGCGAATGCTGCGCGAGATGCTGCTAAGGCTGCAGCACGAGATGCAGTCGCTGAAGATTCTCTTGGCGTACCGAGCAGTTTGCAGGCTAAGCGTAGTATTTATTATCCAATAGATATAGATGCCGTACCAGAACAGGATAAGCGCACTGTGCAAGCTCATGCCAAGTATTTGGTTGCACATCAAAATCGTTCAGTGCGCTTGGAAGGAAATGCCGATGAACGTGGGAGTAGTGAATACAACTTGGCCTTGGGCCAGCGTCGTGCTGATGGTGTGAGAAAAATGTTGCTAGCGGGCGGTGTTAAAGAAAGCCAGATTGAGTCGGTTAGCTATGGAGAAGAGAAGCCAAATGCTACTGAACATAATGAGTCTGCCTGGTCAAAAAATCGCCGCACCGACTTGAACTATAACGTTAAGTAAGTCAGAAATGAAGCTTCAAACCTTGCTGTTTGCAGGATTGACCTTTGTTATAGGGCAAGTTCAGGCCTCGCTATTCACCGATGATGAGGCGTACTATCAGATTCGGCAATTAGGGGAGCGTTTCTCCGCTCTGGAAGGCGCTGGCAAACAGCAAATTAACTTGATTAATGATCTGCAAACGCAGATAGAGGTACAAAAAGCCGACTTGCGCAAATTGCATGGGCAAAACGAAGAGCGTATTCACAATTTACAGGATACGGAAAAGCGACAGACAAATCTTTACAGTGATCATGAAAAGAAGTTGCTCAACTTAAGCGACCAGTATGTAAAGTTGATGCACGAGCTTCAGGATGCCGAGAAGCGACAGGCTGACGCTAATAAAAAACAAACTAGCGCTTTACTAGACCAACAGATGCAGCTGAAGGGGCGCATTTCTCAGTTGGAAGAAAGTATCAAACAGCAGGTTGAGCTCATAAACCGGCTAGGTGCCATGAATCAACGTACCAGTGCAATGTTGGATCAACAAGCGCAGCTAAAGGTGAATATAGCTCAGATTGAAGAAAGCAGTAAGCAACAAGCCGAAATAAGTAAACAGCAAACTAGTTCTGTTGCTGCTCTGCAAGCGCAGATTAATAAGCGCATAACTCAACTGGAAGAAACCGGCAGGCTACAAATTGAAGCCAGCAAACAACAAGCCAGCACTCAGCTTAGTCAGCAAGAACAGTTCAATGCGCGCATTGCTCAGCTTGAAGAAAACGGCAGGCAACAAATTGAAGCCAGCAACCAACAAGCCATCGCTCAGCATAGTCAGCAAGCGCAGTTCAATGAGCGCATTGCTCAGTTGGAAGAAAACGGCAGGCAACAAGCCAATTTGCTACTTGGCCAGCAAGCGCAGCTCAATGAGCGAATGTCACTTCTGGAAGAAAATGGTAAGCAACAAGTAAATGCCATGCTTGATCAGCAGCAAGCCAAACTCAAAATTCGCATTGCTCAGCTAGAAGAAATCAGCAAGCAACAAATAAATTCCGTTCTCGACCAGCAGCAAGCAGAGTTTAAGATAAATATCTCTCAGCTGGAAGAAATCGGCAAGCAACAAACCCAAGCTATGCTGGACCTCCAAGTACAGATCGATAATAAAAATTCAGAATTTCGCAAGTTACAGGGTTTGAGTGAAGATCTTGATCACAACTTGCACGATATGAATCAACGGCAGAAAGATATTTATACCGATCTGGATACTCGGATTCGCCATTTTGAAACTATATCTCCGCTTGAATTACAAAAGCAGATCCAGGCACTGAATGAAGAGCTGAATAAATTAGGTAGTCACAACGAAGAAATATTAACGCATAGCTTACAGAATATTGAAAAGCGATTGGTAGAATCCGATAAGCAACAAATCGGATCTGTGCTTGATTTACAAAAAAACTTTGAGACGCAGAACACTGATTTACGCAGACAGAATGAAGATCTTATGCATAGTTTGCAAGAGATAGAGAAAAAACAAAATGATTTATACAGTGATTTAAATAGCCGTTTGAGCCATGTTGAAACAGTAGCTGTTCATGATTTGAAAAAAAAGATTGGAACTCGGGATGATGAAGCAAACATGTTGCGAGATCAGAATGCAGAGTTGATGAATAACGTACAGGAAATAGAGAGGCGGCAAGCAGGAATTAGCAAGCAACAAACAAGTTCAATACACAAACTGCAAGCGCAGGTTGACTCACTAAATATGGAATTACAAAAGTTGGGCGAACAGAACGAAGATTTGCTGAATAAGCTGCAGGAATCGAATCAGCGGCAGGTAGCGTCCAACAAGCAACAATCCACTTCAATGCTTGATCTGCAAACGAAGATTGATGACGCACAAAATATAGAGTTACGCAGGCTTCGCAGCCAGAACGAAGATATGTTGCACAACTTGCAGGATGCGGAGAAACGGCAGAAAGATTTCTATATTGATATGGATAACACCCTGCGTCATTTTGAAGCGATAGTAACGGCTACCCCGCTTGGGACACCATCAGAGCCTTCCAACTTGCAGTCCGACAAAGCGACAGGCAGCGGGCATCTACTATCTTCATCTACCAAGGGAGTCGGTGGATATGCCTTGGAAAAAGACACAGTCACTCTGGAGAATCGTGCATACATTTTAGCGCATGATTATGTTAAAGCTGGTAGCTATCAAAATGCCATTAATGCCTTCCAGGATTTCCTGAAAAAATATCCTGAATCGAAGCACGTGGCTAATATTCACTATGAGATAGGTAACGCCTATTTTGCGTTGGAAGATTACAAAAATGCATTGGGCAGTTATCAGTTGTTAGTAAACAAGTATTCATCTAGCCCTGATGTGCCAGACGCTATGTTGAGTATTGCAGATAGTCAGCGTCAACTTAAGGCTGTTAATGGAGCCAAGACAACACTCAATCAAATAATCGCTAAATATCCCGGAAGCAAAATAGCTGGGCAGGCAAAAATACGCCTCGACACACTCAAGTAACTGAGTCTTTGTCCGATACTTTTATGTAAGTGCGTTTATATATTGGTATTTTCCAGCTTGTTTTTAGTATGACATTGTTTAAACAGGCTACTGATATATTCTGAATTTTATGTCATTCCAAGCTTTTTCAATGACGGTAGATTTTTAGATTAAATATATTTATATATAAATCAATTGGATAGTATGAGTCGGCTATTATAATTGTTACTTTTTGTATAAAAATTCCCAACTGATAATTCTGGTTTCTTTATCAGCCTGTTAGTGATGACAGGATTAATAAAAAGATGTTCTAGCAAGCCGAAGATATAAGCGGCTTAAGTTAGGACTTTTTAAAGTACCAAATTTGCGAGAACTGACATTATGTTTATAACGAGAAATGTAAAGCAACTAATGGTGAGCGTATTACTAATATTCCTATTAGTTGCTTGCGCTAAACCTCCTGTAGCAAGTACTAAGATAGGCGGTAATGACGCATCCATGGATGCGACCCCTTTTCCTAATGCCTCTGTATCGGGCGAAAACCCACTTACCAGTGCTTCTGGTATCACAATATACCCTGGCTCAGGCTCAGGCTCAGGCTCAGGCTCAGGCTCAGGCTCAGGCTCAGGCTCAGGCTTTGGTTCTGACTCTGGTTATGGCTCTGGCTCTGGTTCTAGTCACGCTGGTTCTGAAGCGAATGATCCCTTTAATAATCCGAACAGTTTGCTGGCTAAGCGCGTAATCTATTATCCCACCGACATAGATACCATATCAGAGCAGGATAAACCCATCGTGCAAGCACATGCTGAATATTTGGTCGAGCACCCTAGCCGTAAAGTACGTTTGGAAGGAAATTCAGATGAACGTGGGAGTAGTGAATATAATCTGGCTTTGGGACAGCGTCGCGCCGATGGAGTTAAAAAAAGACTGCTAGTGGGGGGGGTTAGAGATGATCAGATAGAGTCGATCAGTTATGGCGAAGAAAACCCTAAAGGTGAAATGCATGACGAGTCGTCTTGGTCTCAAAATCGCCGCACCGACTTGATTTATACTTCAAAATAGGCAGGGCATGAAACTTTACACTTTCCTGTTTGCTGGATGGAGTGCCGTTGCAGCATGCTCTGCACATGCTGCCTTCTTTACCGATGACGAAGCACATAATCAAATTCGGCAACTAAAGGATCGTGTATCCATTCTGGAAGTAAGTGGTAAGCAGCAGTCTGAAACAATCAAGCAGCAAGCTGAAGCTATGCAGGAACAGATTAAGATTCGTAAGCAACAGATCCGTGAGATATTTGACCTTCAAGCGCAGATCGAGACACAGAAAATTGAATTACGCAGGTTGCGCGGGCAGGACGAATTGTTAACGCATAGCCTGCAAGAAGCACAGAAGCAGCAGAGAGATTATTACATTGATCTGGATGCCCGCGTGAGGCGTTTAGATAAACTAGAAGCAGCCACGCCGACCAGACCGATCACACCATAATTGGCCAGTGAATCTTAAATAAAGTAAATTCCATGATTACGTGCTCCGTCAGCGAGCAGTTGCGCATTACCGAAATTTTTTATTCCCTGCAAGGCGAAACGAGCCGAGTCGGCTTGCCGACAGTATTCGTGCGCCTGACCGGCTGTCCCCTACGATGCTCTTATTGTGACACCGCTTATGCTTTTAGTGGTGGGCAGAATATGACAATTGCGGGAATACTGACTGAAGTGTCGTTGCACCATACACGCTATGTTACGGTGACTGGGGGTGAGCCTCTGGCACAGAAAAATGCATTGCCTTTGCTGATTGCCTTGTGCGATGCAGGCTATGAGGTATCGTTGGAAACCAGTGGAGCTCTGGACGTGTCCAATGTTGATGTGCGCGTTATGAAAGTCTTGGATATAAAGACACCAGCATCAGGCGAAGTAAAAAAGAACTTGTGGAGTAATTTTGCTGCGTTGAATGCGCACGATGAAATAAAATTTGTCTTATGCGATGAGTCCGATTATATATGGGCCAAGCAGGTGTTGCGTGACCGTGATTTGTCTGACAAGTGCACCGTATTATTTTCACCAGTACAAGATCAATTATCACCTACAGTGCTAGCCGATTGGATTCTCCGTGATAAATTGCCAGTTCGCCTGCAAATACAATTGCACAAGTTGTTGTGGGGCAGCAAGCAGGGAAAATGAAGAGTGCAGTAGTATTATTATCTGGCGGTCTGGATTCAGCCACTGTGATGGCCATGGCGAAGCGACAGGGCTATATCTGCCATGCGTTGAGTGTGAACTATGGGCAGCGCCATAATGCCGAACTTATTGCGGCAGAGCGTGTGGCACAGGCTCTGGGTGCGATTGAAAAGCGCGTTGTTAGCGTTGACCTGACTGCATTTGGAGGCTCCGCCTTAACAGACACGAACATTTCAGTGCCGGAACAATCAGTAACAGGCATTCCGCTGACCTATGTACCAGCGCGCAACACTATCATGCTGTCACTCGCTTTGGCTTGGGCGGAAGTATTGCAAGTGCAGGATGTATTCATTGGTGTGAACGCAGTTGACTATTCCGGGTATCCAGACTGTCGTCCAGAATATATTGCGGCCTTTGAAAGCATGGCTAATCTCGCCACCAAGGCAGCGGTAGAAGGAAAATATTTGACATTGCATGCACCTTTGTTGCGCCTGTCCAAGGCCGACATAGTCAAAATTGGTACGAAGCTTGGTGTGGATTACAGCCTGACTGTCTCCTGTTACCAAGCCGATTCGGATGGTCGCGCATGCGCTGTGTGTGATTCCTGCAAACTGCGCCGAGCCGGCTTTAAGACTGCTGGAATAGACGATCCGACGCGCTATCGCATTGTGGAGTGATGCGCTTGCTGCGTTGACAGGGCGGGTAAAGTCCGTATAATGCGCCCTTCTTGAGGGAGATGGGTCGTTAGCTCAGCTGGTAGAGCAGCGGACTTTTAATCCGTTGGTCGCCAGTTCGAATCTGGCACGACCTACCAGTTTCAGTGTGCAGGTCAGGTAAATCACACCTTAGTGCCACGCCAATAGTTTTATCGCCGCTTTAGCTCAGTTGGTAGAGCAACCGCCTTGTAAGCGGTAGGTCGTCAGTTCGAATCCGACAAGCGGCACCAATATTAACAAGCACTTAGCTGTTTACCCA
This sequence comes from Candidatus Nitrotoga sp. BS, assembly GCF_927797785.1. Classification (GTDB taxonomy): domain Bacteria; phylum Pseudomonadota; class Gammaproteobacteria; order Burkholderiales; family Gallionellaceae; genus Nitrotoga. The sequence continues at coordinate 6,390 of NZ_CAKMLL010000113.1, forward strand.
CTAGGTGATTTTTATTTTACATTTTAAATGTAGCTGATTTGTAGCTGCGTTTGTTGAATAGCGTTCTTGTCAAAGTTAAAACTCCTCTGCAAATTTAACAATGCCTTCTACTGTTGATTGTTACCACTGCTGAGTCCAGAACCCTGCGCCGGATGCAGTCGAATACTTGTTAATGGAATATTTCCCAGAACTCTAGCCTAGCTAGCGGGGTATGGCTTAGCCTATATCTCAACGATCTTCTCGAGTGTGCCAGAGTCTTAGCACGTAGATTGTTAATTCTTGAATTTCGTAACGCATCTCAACGTTCCCGACCAGAATTCGTCGAACCTCACGCGGGTCGAACTCATCCAGCCTTTCTCCAAGACGAGGCTGCGCAAGGAGCTTTGCGGGTGCTGCCGTTAGAGACTGCACTGTGGACACGGCAGCTTGCTTGTTAATCGGTGACAGAAATTCGTACAATCTAACCAAGTCAGATAGTGCCTTGCTCGTCCATTTCAATTCCATCAACGCGGCGTAGGTAGAGGCTGATCTGTACCTAGACTATCAGCCCAAGCTTGTACTAAATGATGGTCGATGACTTGCTCTGTTTCTACATCTACCATTGCATCCAGTGTCATGCGACGACGCATTTCTTCTTGATCCACCCAAGCGGACAATGCCTGCTTAACAATCCACCCACGTGAACGCTCCATTCGAGCAGCAATTTGATCAACTTTATCAACCAGTGAAATTGGGACATGCGCAGTTAGAACTTTATTAATCATATTGAAATCCTTAATATCATAATTAATCATAGTGATTATATTTGATTAATACAAGCTATCCGCACAATAGTTCCTTGCCACTTTTTGCATATCGGCAAGATGACGGACTCAGTGCATTCAAGACATCGTTCATGCTGCTATCGCATCGACCTCTGCGGTACCCAGCACAAAATCCGCCGCCTTTTGCGCCGCTCCAGCCGCAACAAAGATCAATCGCTTGTCACGTCGCAGCGCGTCAAGCCAGCTATTGATGTAACTTGCATGTTCCAACCTTGCTGACAGTCCACAATGTGCGCATAAAAAAGCCGCACCAATTTCAGCCACAAGCTCTTCATAAGCGTATGCCTCAATATCCTTTCGCCCAACCAACTCACGATTCAATCGGTTGGAGCTCCCAGTCCAATGACATAATTCGTGCAGTGCCACCGAATAATAATCTTCAGGCTTAGCAAATGATGCCTGGGGTGGAAGCTGAATAAAGTCGTCACTTGGCCGGTAAAATGCCCGACTTCCTCCATGACAGATGACCGCACCAGTCTTGTTGAGCACGTGCTCGGCCTCTTCAACAGGTTGCCATGCCCGAGCAGGGCGAGACGCGAAACGTTCGGGCACTGCTTCTAGCTGACTAACATTGAACACGGTATAAATCTTCAACATCGGAATGCTGCGACTTTCAGCTATATCAGTCTCAGCCACCTCACCCGTCTTCTCCTTGATCTCGCGTAAACGGTAGAAGACAATTTGCGTACCATGCTCCCCCTTACGGATACGCGCACCGATCTCGTTTGCTTGCCTAAAGGTCAGCCAGCGGTCATCGACGTGATTACCGGACATGGCCGCAACATAAAGCATGAGCACGTTGATTCCACGGTAGGGCTTGCCCGTCACAAGATTACTCGGCACAGCATTGCCATCATGCCAAGGACATACCCACGGCGGTACACCCTGCTCAAGAGATGTGATGATGCTATTCGTAACCTTTTCGTATATGTTTTTCATAGTGGACTCCAGAAATAGCGGTACACCAGCCGGATGTAATCGGGCTGGCGATTAGTAGAAGAAAGTGTGGGATGTGTGGCTGCTGAATGCGGCTACTGAATGCGGCCACTAGATGTAGCTACTAGAAGTGCGGTAACAACTACCGAATCTTGCCAAGTGGATTGTCAGTAAACAAATGACTGTCACGAATATAGCGTTGCATCACCGCTTCAGATTGATGCCCTGTTTGCTGACAAATTTTCCAGCTACTCGCACCTGATTTAGCGGCACTGGTCACAAATCCGGCACGGAGGCTATGGCCAGAGAATTGTCTCGAATCCAAGCCAATTGCCTCAGCACGTTGCTTCACAATCAACGCCACAGATTGAGGCGACAAACCCTGTTCAGTGACATGACTGTAACGATCCACACTTCTGAACAGTGCACCGCTGCTAATACCTGATTGCACCAGCCACGATGTAATGGCTTTGACTGGGCAGGATTTACCCCGCATGAACGGAATCGCAATATCCCGCCCTTGCCCGGCTTGATCCGTTTTGCCACGGCGCAACCGAATGACCAGACCTTCATCAACAAACTGAATGTCTTCCACCCTGATCATAACCAACTCTGAACGCCGAAAGGCACCGGCAAAGCCTGTTAATAACAACGCACGATCTCGCGCGCCCTTCATCCCCGTCATATCCTTTACCATTGCCTTAACATCTTGCAGCAGCACAGGCGCAACATGGCGTTGCGCACTGCCCGTTGTACGGCGTATGCCATGCAGTGTGGACTTCACCATTTCAGCATGTGCCGGTGAAGGTAATCGCTTGATCGAATGCGCACGTCCAATCGCAACAACACGACGACAGAGCGTCGCATACGACAAGGTTTGTGCATGGTGAGCCAGATAAGACGCAACGCGTGCCGGTGTTGCGGGGATGCGTCCGCCCCACGCCAGGAAATGTTCAATGTCATGGCTGTAAGCACGCCGGGTATTGTCCGAAAGGGAAGCCTGCAGGTACTGCTGTACTTGAGGCGAGACGTTACGCATTGAGCGACGATCAATCACTGATTTTTTCATGATGGTGCTCACTCGACCGAGACATAAGATAGGCACGTTTGCAGCAAATGGTCATAATCACCCTTCATTGCCTCCTGTAGAAACGCCTCTGCCAGCTCGGGATGATTGCTCTTGAGGATGGCGAGGCGAACTCGACCAAGAATTAAAAATGCGTTGCCGTCTTCTCCCGTCAATTGCACAACGGCATCGGTATAAGGCACGTCACGATCTGCTGACGGCATGGCTTCAGTTTGATTTTCATTCATGTGGGTCTCCAATATTGTGTAGTTAGGTGTGGGTTTCATTGGGATTGGTGCCTGATAGCGATAACGACTATTCTCACTAGTCAGCTTTTTGTTTCCTGCATGGGTCTACCGCCTCATCAGTGGCAGTCTTACTATTCAGGTGGGGAGTAATGATTGTTAGAAGCTGCGTTAAAGCCCTACAGCAACCCGCGTTCGGCAAAGCTGCAAACATCAGCACCGGCGACAATAAAATGGTCTAGCACTCGCACGTCAATCAAGGACAAGGCAGATTGAAGCGTTGTGGTAAGTAGCTGGTCGGACTTGCTTGGATCGGCAACACCAGACGGATGGTTGTGCGCAAAAATGACAGCTGCCGCATTCGCCAGCAGTACAGCCTTAACCACTTCTCTGGGGTAGACGGAAGTCTGAGTCAACGTGCCACGGAACAACTCATCCATCGCAATGAGACGATTTTGTGCATCAAGAAACAAAGCAACAAATGACTCATGCTCCTGTCCAGCGAAATGAATCCGCAAGTAGTCACGCACTGCGACAGGCGAACCCAATACACTCTCCCGCCGGAGCTCTTCATTCAGCCAACGCCTGACCAATTCACGCGCCACAACACACTTCTCGGGCAAGGCACTTGAACCAGTGGCTGTAAATACCGCCAGCAGTGAACCGCGATAGTATTTTTGGGTTTGGCGGACACCAATAAGCTTTTGCAATAACTCGGTGTCGCTGAGCCCTGCATAGCATGGCTGCCCGCTCATCATTTCATAGCACATGATTTTCTCCCCTGGCAGAATGATCAATACTCACTGGGTAACAATAAGGTCGTGCTACTGCGATCCGCTTCAGTAATGATCCAGATACGGTCATCGCCTACCGGATAGCTCGACAAAATGCGGTTGCCATCGGAAATGGAAGATTGATTACGCTCGGCATCTTCTTCAGGCACGATGCCCCAGTCACCGCTTTCATGGCGTTGTAGAAGTTCAGCCGCATTTACCGCAGCCTGATCTAACAGCTCAAGGGCGCCAGGGGTGGCGACAACTTGCCCTAGTGGGAATAGAGCTGCGGGATGGTTTGTGTTGGTATTCATGATAATTTTTCCTTTTCTTAGGACGCACGAAACTTGACCGGGGCCAAGTGGCGCTAGTCTGTAGTTGTGTAAGTACGGATGGATTACGAGAGGTACTGCGGGAGTACTAGGTTGATGCTTAGTGGTGATGCTTTGGTACTACGGTAGAGCTAAGTAGGCGTTGCTTGATACTGCTCGGATTAAATTAAATTTACTATGAATGTATAAATCCAATGGCCCGCCCACCCTGATTGGGTTTAGCCTGACATTCCTGCTTGAGACGGAGCAGGAATTCTTCTGGGGAGAGCTTGTCGCCGAACAAGTCAATTTGCCGCCTGACCGTCGCAAAATCTCCGGGAGTCAAATTGTTCAGCTGCTTCAAAAACGTCTCGCAATGCACGGCACGGGCCTTGGCAATCTTCCCGATATGGGCCAGGAACAAACTCCATGATTGTTCCGGTTTCAAATAATCGAAACGTATTTTAAGCGTGAATCTGCGTAATGATGCGGCATCCAGCCGGGTCATGAGATTGGTCGAGCAGATGAATAGCCCCTGAAAGGTTTCCATCCGGGTCAGCATTTCATTCACCTGCGTCACTTCCCAACTGGCGCGTGCGCCCGTGCGTTCCGATAAAAAACTGTCCGCCTCGTCAAGCAATACAACCGCATTGTCCTGTCCTGCCTGGGCAAACATGGACGCGATGTTCTGCTCGGTGACGCCGTTATACGGGTCCAGAATGTCAGACGCGCGACGTACCAATAATGGCCGGTCAAGAGCTTGGGCAATATGATGCGCCAGTGCGGTCTTACCGGTTCCCGGTGCACCATAGAGACAGATATTCCCCTTGGCGGATCGTACCGATTTGAACCGTTCCAACAGTTTGCCAATATCGTAATTTGTATTGAGATAGTCCAGGCTATAACGGTTGCCAGTAGCATCCAGGTGTTGGGTATTGGGCTTCTGATCCAGCAGCAACATGCTGCGTTTTATTAAATGACAAAGCGTCTTTTCCTGCTCTTGGGCGACCACGTTCGACAACGTGAGCACCTTGGCCGCCTTCTGGATTTGTGCCGGACTTAAGTGTTCATGTTGCGCCAGACCGTTTAAGGCATCGGGTGAGATCTGGATATTCTTGAGGTATTTGCCGAGGATGCCCTTACGTACCGAGGCAGGTGGTACCGTCATTTCAACCGAGTAATCAAAGCGGCGCAAATAAGAGTGATCGATTTGTTCAATCTCGTTGGAAATCCAGATCGTGGGTATCGGGTTGTTTTCCAGCAACTGGTTGATCCATGCCTTGTTCAAGCCGCTTTTAAGCGTGCGCATACTGCTAAAGAAATCGTCGCCATCGGTAAAGATGTCATCGACCTCATCGAACAGAACCAACGAACCCGAATTGTCCAGGAATCGCTGGCTGAGTTGGTTAAGGGTTGTCGGATGTCAGCCCTCAACCGCTGCGCGATCAGGATGCAGCA
>NZ_CAKMLL010000114.1 GCF_927797785.1 Candidatus Nitrotoga sp. BS
ATTCAAATCGCTTTGGCGGGTAAGGCTCTTGAGGGATGGGGTGAGTAGTTACGAAAAATTAATGTTTATGCGGGTTCCCTAGCCTCGGAAACAATAGAGTGGAAATAATGTTGGTCTTTCGGAAGCTTTCGAGGACTACTGCGAAAGTCAATTAACTTATTGATATACGAATAAGCAGCATCAACGCATAAGCCCTCTGTTTTGTCTGCAATCTGAAAGTCTCGCGGCTGCGTCCTTTACGTAAGACAGATAACCGGGCGCGTGCGCCACGCTACAGAGCCGTATTGATTTCCTGCAATGCCGCACTCAGCACCTCTGGATAAGGTCTGCTGGTATCCAGGTCAACAATCCGTGCACCACTGAAGTGCAGCCGTGGCATTACCGAAATTTTGTCTTGCAACTCGGCCAGGCTGTGATCGGGTTTGCGTTTATGCGCGGTCTCAGCATCGATGTTAAGTCGGATAACCAGCATCGGTTTCTGTTCGGCCATCCACTGGTACAAGGTCTGTTCGCGCGCCACAAGCTTGCGTACCAGCCAGTTATGAGACTGATCGGCGGTAAGGCCTGGTCCATCGTAATGGAAGCCGGGAATCTCCGCCTGTGGATAACGATCCGCGATAACCCGCACACCTCGCCGCGAAAGACGTATCACTCGACGTAGTTGCGTTACGCGCCACAATGAAAGCAAATGCATCACCAGCGCGGTCCCCGTGCCCGGCAGCTTCAGCTTCATGTCTTGAGCACGCTCTGCTTTGGCTGCAAGATAGCGTTCAAGCCTGATTCCGATAACAGGCAGGCGCTTGATCTTGTCACCCATTTCGCCCGAGACCAGGCCCAGGTAGCATCGCTCGACTGAGCCATTGGCACGCAGATTGGTCAGCAAATCAGCGGTCAGCGTTGACTTGCCAGTGCCGTCGCAACCAACAACGGCGACAACTCCCGCAAGGGGAGCGGGCAGCGGAATGGCACTGGTGGCTTTCAATGCTGCATCCAGTACCTGTTCATAGGGATCGCGGCTGTCCAAATCAAGAATGCGTGCTCCATTAAAGTGTAGAGTTGGGATTACGGAAACCTTGTCGCGCAGCATCGCCAGTTTGTGATCTGGTTTACGCGCATGTGCGGTGTCCGCGTCGATGTTGAGCCGGATCACCAGCGCTGGCACATGGCTTTCCATCCACTGATACAGTCGTACCTCGTGCGCTGCCAGTTTGCGTACTAGCCAGTTTTGGGCGTTCACTGCGCGAAGACCTGGCCCATCGAAATAAAAGCCGGGCGCTTGCGCTTGCGGGTAGCGATCAGTAATCACCACGCCGCCGCGACAACTCAGCGTTAGCATGCGCCAGAACTTGTACGCGCGCCACAGCGAAAGCAGATAGATTACTAGCGCGGTAGCAGTATCTGAGGATGTGGTTTTCTTATTGTGAGTCCGCTCTGCTTTGCTAACCAGATAACGCCCGAATGGTGGCCCAATTAACGGCAGGCTTCTGATCCGGTCGGCAATATTGCCAGAGGACTGGCCGAGGTAGAGCAGCTTAGTCGAGCCCTTGCTGCGAAAATGGGTCAGCAGGTCGGTAGTGAGAGTGGACTTACCCGAGCCATCGCAGCCAACAACGGCAATAACGCGAACAAGGGGCAGATGGGGTGGAAATTGAGAGGACCGATTCACGCTGGGTAGACAAAATTTTCTGATGGGTATAATAACCTGAATTTTGCAAAAAATAATCACTTGTGTCCGGTTAAAGTTAGATGTACCGACGGCAACGCCAACCTTGATAAGGATTTCAGGCATCTCATAAGGGACCACGATTTGAATTTTAGGCTGAGCATTTGCGATGCGATGGATGAGGTGATTGGCTGACGTGCTGCAACCACAGTGGCGTTACTCGAAGCTGGGTTACAGTACGTCAGAAGTTGTTTGCGTGACAGTTGAAGGGTGCTGCTGCCGCATTAATGAGCGCGTTAACAGATACTGAATTCAGGGTCAAGGTCACTATAAAAATGTTACATGGATGACGTGCCGCAAATTAGGCAAGCTGGATCTTTCTTCAACTTAAGGGTGCGCAGTTCCATATGCAGCAAATCAGTTACCAGCAATCTGCCACACAGTAGCGTGCCTATTCCCATGATCAGCTTGAGTGCTTCTGCGGCTTGCATGCTACCGATAATGCCGACTAGTGGGGCAAATACCCCCATAACTGCGCAACGTGTTTCTAAGGCATCTGGCTGTTCGGGATACAGGCAGTGGTAACAAGGGCTGTCAGAATGGCGCATGTCAAACACAGCAACCTGGCCGTCAAAGCGGGTAGCCGCACCAGATACAAAAGGTTTTTTTAATTGTACGCAAGCTTGGTTCAGCGCATAGCGTGTGGCGAAGTTATCGCTGCAATCCAGTATTACATCGGCCTGGCCAACTAGTTCAAGTAAACGCGATTGATTCGCGCGTTCATTCAGGGATACGACGCGAACATCGGGATTAATTTCAGCGAGCGAAGAGCGTGCAGAATCCACTTTAGCCATTCCGATACTGGAAGTACGGTGTACGATCTGACGCTGAAGATTTGTCAGATCTACAGTGTCATCATCGCACAGGGTCAGGGTGCCAACGCCGCTGGAGGCGAGGTACATGGCAGCAGGAGAACCCAACCCGCCAGCACCAATTATCAGTACGTGCGCATTTAGCAATTTCTGTTGACCTTCGATGCCAATGTCAGGCAACAGAATGTGGCGGCTGTAGCGTAGTAACTGTTCGTCATTCATGTGATATGGAAGAAGCGTAAATTATCGGTATTCACTTACTTCCTTTGCAAGATATTCATACCTTTCAACAAGTTTAAAGCTTGCTGCAATTGGTAGTCTTCCTTTGATCCATACTCGAGCATTTTTGGTTTTGATGCATCGCCTTCTTCGATTTTGGGCGGTGATTTAGCCGGTTCAGCCGGAACCGGAGGTTTTACGGTGACGTCTACCTTTACATCAATCTTCTGATTGTTGGTCAAGTGATGCTCTAGATCGGCCTCGCGCATGCGGAGAGATTGATCTAGGCCAGCAGTCGCCGGATCTTCCACTACGATATCAGGAACGATGCCCTTGGCTTGAATAGAGCGCCCGTTAGGCGTGTAATAACGCGCTGTAGTGAGCTTGATTGCGGTATTGTTGCCGAGCGGCAGAACGGACTGAACTGAACCTTTACCAAAGGTTTGAGTGCCCATGATGACAGCGCGTTTATGATCCTGCAATGCGCCTGCGACGATTTCTGAAGCAGAGGCAGAACCGCCATTTACCAGCACTATCATTGGCACTGTCTTAACTGCCGCAGGCAGATTTTTCAGGTAATCTTTTTCGTTGTCGCGCAGATAGTCATTAGGAGTGGCGTTCAGACGCATCTTGGCAGATGAGTTACGCCCTTCGGTATATACCACGAGAGCATCCTTAGGCAGGAAAGCGGCAGATGCTGCTACCGAACTGTTGAGCAAGCCACCCGGGTCGCTTCGGAGGTCCAGCACCAAGCCTTTCATAGCTTCCTTGTTCTCTTTGAACAGAGTGTTGAGTGCACTGGCGAGGTTTTCGCCGGTGCGCTCCTGAAATTGGGTGATGCGAACAAAAGCATAGCCGGGTTCAATCAGCTTGGACTTTACACTTTTCACTTTAATAATGGCGCGAGTAATGGTAAAGGTTAGCGGTTTGGGCACTTCCTTACGGATGACGGTCAAGACAATTTTGCTGCCCGGCTTGCCGCGCATGCGCTTAACCGCGTCACTTAGCGTCAGGCTCTTTACCATTGTGTCGTCGAGTTTAATGATCAGATCGCCACTCTTCATACCTGCATGATAGGCGGGGGTGTCTTCAATTGGCGAAATTACTTTCACCAACCCGTCTTCCATCCCTACCTCAATACCTAAACCACCAAATTGGCCCTGCGTGCCGACTTGTAGTTCTTTGAACGCTTCGGCATTCAGATAGGAAGAGTGCGGATCTAGACCGGTCAACATGCCTGTGATGGCTTCGGTGATAAGTTTTTTGTCTGTGACTGGTTCTACATAATCACTCTTGATGCGGGCAAACACTTCAGAGAAGGCTCGGAGCTCTTCAATCGGCAGCGGCTCAGCGATGTCTTTATCCGCAACGGCAGATAATTGCAGGCTAATCAACACACCTGCGATCAGCCCTAGTCCGATCAATCCAAATTTTTCAATACGACTGCGCATATCTGACCTCTAAAGTTATTTTGTTACAACATGATTTTTCAGGAGTAATTTTATTGGGCTATCCACTTTATGGGGTCTATAGGCTCGCCCCTGTGGCGCAGCTCAAAGTATACACCGTAATCTTCATTTCCACCGCTGTTGCCAACGGCTGCTATGGTGTCGCCTCCGTGCAAGATGTCACCTACTTGCTTGAATAGCGTTTCATTGTTGCCATACAAGCTCATGTAGCCTTTGCCATGGTCAACGATCAATAAGTTCCCGAAGCCGCGCAACCAATCGGCAAATACTACACGCCCGGCTGCTACCGATTTTACTGGCTGGCCGCTTGCAGCGCGTAATTGCAAACCTTTCCAAGATACGGCGCTGTCTGAACGTGCGCTGCCGAATTTATTAACCACCGTACCCATTACCGGCAATGACAGCTTGCCTTTAAGTTGCTCGAACGGCTTGCCGTCGAAGCGATTATCAGGCAATTTATCATTGTTGAGTACGCCTTTGCTTTTTTGCCGTGTTAGCATTTTGGCGAGCTTGGCCACCAGCTGCGACAAACGGTTTTCATCGCGTTGGAGGCGACCAATTTCGTGGCGCTGTTGCTTGAGTTGCTGGGCGAACTGACTGATTACATGCTGACGCGCAAGCTTGTCTTTTTCCAAAGTTTGTTTCTGCGCATTTTCTTCTTCTTGCAGCGCCGCAATTTCCTTGCTCTTTTGCTGTGTTAGTTGGATGACATCGTCTAGCTGTGCAAGATTTGTGCGTAACATATTGAGCCAAGTCGAACGGCTGCGCGCGATATATTCGTAATAGCGCATTTCACGTGCGGTTTGATCGGGGTCATGATTGTTGAGCAACAGCTTGAAGTATTCTTGTTTTCCGCCTAAATATTGCTGGTAAAGCAATTTGCTGAGCATAGTCTGTTGTTTCTGTATATATTTTTCCAGTTGCTGTGATTGCCGTTGCAAGCTTTCCAAAGTTTGATCTGCAGCATGATGTTGCGCTGACAGCTCAGCCAGCCTGCGCTTACTATTGCTGATCGCCCGTTCAGATTCGCGAAGCTCGTCTGTTGCTTCGGACTGAGATTCACTGGTTTCTTCCAGTTCCTTCAGCAACTCAGAGATCTGTTTACGTAGGTTGTTCAGCTCTTCCTGCGGTGAGGCATGAGTGCTGTTTATGCCTGCTATTAAGCAGATGCACAACAGTAATGCGTGGCGGGTAAGTGCGGTCACTGGATTGAGATAAGCGGCTGCCCCGTCATTTCCGGCGGTTGTGGCAGTCCCATCATGGCGAGCAAGGTTGGAGTAACATCCTGAAGCGAGCCGCTGTCAGCTATATTCGCTTTGCGGCCGATATACAGCAATGGAACCAAATTAAGGGTATGCGCGGTGTGTGCTTGTTGCGTAACACGATCCAGCATCTGCTCAGCATTGCCATGATCGGCGGTAATCAGCACTTCGCCGCCGCATTCCAGCATGGCGTTTACTACCCTCCCGATACAAACATCCAGGGTTTCAATGGCCTTGACTGCCGCTTCCATAATGCCGCTATGGCCGACCATGTCGCCGTTGGCATAATTGCAAATCATGGCTTGATACTGCCCGCTACGAATTGCCGCTTCCAGTTTATCAGTGACCTCAAAAGCACTCATTTCTGGTTTGAGGTCATAGGTTGCCACTTTGGGCGATGGCACCAAGATACGATCCTCGCCCGGGTAAGGTTGCTCCTTGCCGCCATTGAAGAAGTAGGTGACATGTGCGTATTTCTCCGTTTCTGCGATGCGCAATTGTTTTATTCCCAAGCCGGAAAGGTACTCACCAAAACAATTGTGGATGGCTGTGGGCATGAATGCTGCCGGAAGATGGAAGTCCTCACCATAGCTGCTTAGTGTGACCAGGCTCGCCAGCTTGGGAAAACATGCACGCGTAAAGCCATCAAACGTTGGATCTGTCAGCGCGCGGGTAAGCTGGCGCGAGCGGTCGGCACGGTAGTTCATGAATATAGCGACGTCTCCATCCCGCATGGTAACGGGTGGTTCGGTGGGCGAGGTGATGACAGTTGCTTTAACGAATTCGTCGTTTTCTCCGCGTGCATAGGCTTGCTGCAATCCATCCTGGGCATTGGATGAGCGGAACTCGGCCTTGCCTTGAGTCAATAAGTCATAGGCCTCCTGCACTCGCTCCCAGCGGTTATCCCGATCCATTGCATAATAGCGGCCAATAATGGAAGCAATACGTCCAACGCCCAAGGCGACAAATTTTTCCTGCAGCCGTTGTAGTGAATGTGCGGCGCTTCTCGGCGGTGTGTCACGGCCATCGAGAAAAGCATGGATAAATATTTTTCGTAGTCCAGCGCGCACTGCCAGTTCTAGCATGGCGTGGATATGATCTTCGTGACTATGCACCCCACCGGGCGACAGTAATCCCATGATATGTAGCGCAGTATCATGCTGTTTGGCATGTTCAATAGCTTGCATGAACGCTGGATTGCTGTAGAAACTTCCGTCCTGAATGGCTGCGTCCACCCGAGTGAGCTCCTGATACACGATGCGACCCGCGCCGATATTGAGATGGCCGACTTCAGAGTTACCCATCTGACCTTGCGGAAGCCCTACCGATAGTTGAGACGTATGGATTAGCGTGTGTGGATAATCACGCCATAGCCTGTCCCAGTTGGGTTTGTGCGCATGGGCGATAGCATTGTAGTCAGTTTCTTCACTGTAGCCGAAGCCGTCGAGGATAAGTAGTAGGACAGGGGTGATTTTCATACAGGACTCTGGGGAAATTTAAATATCTATTGGCTACTGCTTTGGGATACTATTTTAGCTGATTTCTGGCTTGCTAGGCATTCTGAGCCCCGCACGAAGTCAAATTTAATTTCAAGGATGACGATATTTTGCAAGCAATCGTTGATTATCAATGAAATCGCACTTCCCTTGCGCTTGAAGATATTATGCATGCTGAGGGGCGCGGTATAGGCGTGCTGGATATCGTGTGCATCGTTTGCGCACACTCACGTTGTAGGGGTGATTGGTGACGATACTGTACCGGCCAGTTTCGTATGTATATCCGAAGGATAGTATTTCCGAGTGCGGTGACATAATGTCTATCACCTTACATAAGTTGAGCGCCATACACCGAGCAAAATTACGTCAAGCAGGGCGATATGAAATTAATCTTTGGATTTTTTAAATGAAACTTAATGTTTATTTCAGCAATCGGTTGCGCTTGGCTTATTCCAAATTTTCCAATGGGCTCGCCAAACACTGGACAAATAAATTCTATCTTTACCTTGCTGCAATCTTCATGCTGTTTGCCGTGCTTGATACTGTGCAACTGCATATCATTTCCGGTATGCGTCAGGAGGCTTTCGATGCGATGGTACGCTACCGTATTATTGTGCCCAAGCCTGATAGCGATATTGTAATCGTGGACATTAATGAGGCCAGCCTTTCGGCCATGGCCAAGGACTATGGACGTTGGCCGTGGCCGCGCCTAGTGCTGGGAGAGTTTCTCGAGCAGGTTGAAAAACAGCAACCCAAAGCAATCGTGTTCGACATATTGTTCAGCGATCCTGACATATACAACCCTGACAGCGATGCTTACTTCGACTCCGCCATTGCCGCCACAAATAACGCTTACTTCCCCTTGCTGCGCCTTGATCCATCGAATGATGCCTTGAGCATGGTGAAACCCGCCATGATTCCGGGTGTTGTGCCGCTACTCAATGATGCTCAGCCGGAGGCCACCATTGCTGTGGTACTACCACATTTCCCGGCAGCACTTAAAAGTGGGCGTCTTGGGTTGCATAATATCTATCCCGATGCTGATGGTGTTGCGCGCCAATATATTGTTTACCGTGGTGATTATGGATGGAAATTGCCGTCTCTACCAGCAAGCTTAGCGCGTGATTTCGGCTGGCCTGAGCCCGCTGCTCAAAGCTTCTTGCTCAATTGGCGCGGCCCACCATTTTCTTACCAATATACCAGTTTCCATGATGTGTATACGGACATGGGCAACAAGGAAAAAAAGCGCCCGCAAGACGAGTTTAAAAATAAAATCGTCATTATCGGCTCCACCGCGCCCAGTTTATTTGATATCAAGCCCACGCCGATGAGCCAAATGCACCCGGGCGTGGAGATTCTTGCTACCGCTATAGATAACCTAAAACACGATGATTACCTGCGTTTTCCTGATGCAAGCGTGGCTTATCTTTTACTTACCCTCTGCATCATTTGGGCCACTGCTTGGGCCTTCTATCGAAATTTTGGGCGTAATAAAATAGGCGTATTGTTTGGCGCATCACAATTTGTATTGATTGGGATTTCTTATGCCAGCATTAATTTCACCAATACTTACATTAACATCACCGGGCCGGTGACAATAGGGCTGGCCTTTTTTACCATTGCACGTTTGTATTCTGCCGCTACCAACAAGATGCTGGAACGAAGCATGGTGCGCGCTTCTCTGGAACGAGAGGGAAAGTTACAGGTCACACTGTTATTAATTCGTCTCGATGGAGACCCAAGATTACTCACGGATACCATGTTGGATCAAATTCGCTATAAACTTGAAAATGCGGGACTGGAACAGAAAAGTGTCGACATCATAAGAGGTTATCAAAAAGGCCTGTGGGATTTATTCGAAAAAACATTTTCGATTTCCTGGATAGTGGACGAAGGCGATGTAAATGGAGCTGCACGGGTGGCTGAAGATGTTGCCGTGGTCACTGCTGCATTTCCGCAATTGTTAAGAAAATTTATAATCAGTTCTGATATTAAGGTCAGCTGGTTTGTGCATCAAGGGGAAGTTTTAGGTGGCAAAGAGGCGCGCAACTACTGGCGCGGGATATTTGCTGAAACATTGCTGCGCTGGAATGAACAACAAGAGAAGACACTATGAATTCGATCAGATTAGGGACTGCTTTATTCGCGTTGCTGGCTATGCCTGCATTTGCAGCTGAAACAGGAAATGTAATCAGGGCCGATGGGATCAGGGTTGAGCCATTCCGAGACGCTAAAACAATTGCCACGCTCTCGGTTGGCGATAAAGTGCAAATTGTCAAAAAAAATGGCGGCTGGCTACAAATAGAGAGCTCAAAAGGCAAGGGCTGGGTGCATATGTTGAATGTTCGCAAAGGAGATATTGGTAAGCGTTCTGGGGATATAGGCGGACTCTTGGGTATGGCATCGGGGCGTTCAGGAACAGGCAAGGTAGTTGCCACCACAGGTATCCGCGGACTAGACGAAGTAGAATTGCAATCCGCTAAATTTAATGAGACCGAACTAAATCTGGTTGAGTCGTATGCTGTAAGCCGGTCTGAAGCTCAGTCGTTTGCCGTTCAAGGGAAGCTTGTTGCGCACAAATTCGATTACCTTCCTTCTCCAGAAGTCTCACCAGAATAAAGGGCAGCTCTGATGAAAGCGATAATAAATTATCTGTTGGTTACTGTGTTGACGCTTGCCTGTAGCGCTGCCTGGAGTTTTGATTTCGGTGAGGAATTCAAGAAAGTACTTAAGGATGGTGTGCAAAAAAAGATTGAAGAAAAATCTGACGCTACAACGAGTAGCACATTATTGGGGCTTGTCGGCACTTCGCAGGAAGAGGAAATTACAATAGGCCGACAAATTGCAGGCAACTTGCTGGGCGCATCTGCGCTTGTCAAAGACCAGGGCTTGCAGATGTATGTCAATAATGTTGGGCGTTGGGTGGCAAGTCAAAGCGAACGTCCAGATTTGGCTTGGCATTTTGGTGTGATTGAATCAGGCGACGTTAATGCCTTCGCCGCACCGGGCGGCTATATTTTCCTAACTCGCGGACTGTATAGCTTATTGCAGAACGAGGCAGAACTGGCCGGGGTGCTGGGGCACGAAATCGGCCATGTTATACGCAAGCATCATTTGAAAATTTTAAAGCAGAGCAGCCTGGTAGATTTGGGTGGAAAACTACTTTCCCAGCGGATTGGCGGTAATGACAAAGTGCAGAAACTGATAGGTAATGGTGCGGAAATTGTGGCACGTTCGCTTGACAAGAACGCTGAGTTCGAGGCTGACCGCATCGCGGTGGTGCTTGCCGCGCGCGCCGGTTATGACGCCTTCGCTTTTCCCGAGGTACTTCAGCAAATAGGTCATTTTGCCAAAGATGAAGGTAGCGTGGCACTACTTTTTAAAACACATCCCCATCCCGATGACCGATTAGAAAAGTTGGGGCTTGTCATGACTGATCGCTTAGAAAATGTAAAAGGGAAAACGCTAGTAGCGCGATTTTATCGCATCAAACCGTAGCGCCCCTTTTGATACGCTGTTCGTTATGACATAAAATTTATAAAAAAATGAGGAGCCTGTTTGCCCAGTATCGCCCGCATTAGCCTGACATCAGTTGGATTAATGTGGGTTTTGCCGTTTTTGTATTATTACCATGCCTATCCACTCACCACCTTCTACCAGGAATGGGGTGCTGCTGTTCTTGGGCTATGCGCCATGCCTCTGCTGGTTACAAAACGTAATTGGCTGCAACCGGAAATCCCACTCATCGCTTTCTTGCCCATAGGGCTGCTGCTGTTAGGCCTGATGCAGTTTGTGCTGGGCAGGATAAGTTATTTTGATCAGGTTGTACTGCTCGCCCTGTACTTGCTGTGGGCGGCGCTACTAATGATACTCGGCCAACGCCTGCGCGAGGAATTCGGTTTGCCTGCATTGGCGACAGCGCTGGCTAAATTCCTGCTGGTTGGGGCTGAACTTAATGCGCTGGCCGGTATATTGCAACATTACCGCTGGCATACTTTTCTGGATGCGGTGGTTACGGTAAAGATTTCTGTGGCCGTCTATGGCAATTTGGCTCAATCCAACCATTTCGCCAACTACATTACACTTGGGTTAATCTCGTTGGGATTGTTGCATATGCGCAGCCTGCTACGCGCTAGGTATGTTGCGCTGATGGCCATGCCGTTGCTATTCGTTCTGGTATTGAGTGGCTCGCGTAGCGTCTGGTTGTATTTGTTGTTTATGGCAGGAATGGCTTGGTTGTGGCAGCGTAGCGATAAATCTTGCTTGCCCCTTTTGCGTTATACTTTGTCGCTACTGCTGGGCTTCGGCTTGATGCATGCAGTGGTGCAAATTCCTTTTCTGGAAGGAACCGCTGGCAGTATTACCACGATGCGGCGTCTGTTTGGCGAAGGGGCTAGCGGTAGCATCCGATTGTATTTGTGGCAAGAAGGATGGCAGATATTTACCCAGTTTCCGCTGCTGGGTGCAGGTTTTGGCCAGTTTGCTTGGCAGCATTTTCAACTCGGCCCTGTTTTGCAGAACATCAACGCTGTCGGCCTGTATAACAATGCGCATTCATTGATAATGCAGACTGCCGCAGAAATGGGCTTGCTTGGCTTGCTTATTTTGTTGGGTATGCTGGCGATGTGGCTGATTCAGTGTGGTCGCGCGCAGCGAACCGTTTATCATTGGTGGGGATACGCTTTACTCGGCGTGTTGGCTATACACAGCCTGTTGGAATATCCGTTATGGTATGCATATTTCCTAGGGGTGGCAGCGTTTACGCTGGGCATGCTGGATACCAGCATATATCGCTTGAAATTACGTTGTCTGGGACGACTGTCGCTGGCGATCGTACTGTTGCTTGGGGCGCTGTCCTTAATGCAAATGTTGCAGAATTACCGAAGCCTGGAAACATTAATGAGAATACGACAAGAAGTAAGCCGTAACAGTTATTTTGGCCGCGAAAATTTAATGGCGGCACAAGCGCAGATCCCGCTGCGCCCTTATTTTGATTTATTCAGGAGTGGCAAGATAGTAGTGGGCGCTAACGAACTTGCTTACAAGCGCATATTAAATGAGCAAGTGATGTCTTTTGCACCGATTAGTTTAGTGGCGTATCGCGAGGCATTGTTGTTGGCGTTGTCCGGCGAGCATGTTGCAGCACAGTTGCAGATGGAACGCGCCATCTGGTCATATCCCGATAATTTCCCGGCTGCGCATAAAGAGTTAAGCGCGTTGGCACAGAAAAGCCCCGAGAGCTTCGCTGCTCTGCTAGAATTTGCCCTCAAAAAATATGAGGAGCGGCAGCATGCAGTTCATGCAAGATAATATCTGGATGATTTTAGTGGCAGTGAGTAGCGGGTTGATGCTGTTTTGGTCGTTTATTGGTAACAGCATACGCGGGGTAAAAGAAATAAGCAGTGCTGCCGCTTTACAACTGATCAACTACAAAAATGCATTAGTCCTGGATGTGCGCGAAGTGGCAGAATTCAATGCTGGGCATGTCCTGGATGCCAAACAAATTCCGTTTGGCAAGCTCAATGAGAGCATTGGAGAATTAGAAAAATATCGTACGCGACCCATCATAGTGATGGACGGCAGTGGTCAACGTTCGCCTGCTGCATGTGTGTTGCTAAGCAAGCATGGATTTGAGTTGGCGCATAATTTGACGGGTGGTGTGCTAGCTTGGCGGAAGGCCGGCCTGCCACTAAAGAAATAACGATGCCTAAGATATTGATGTATTGCACAGCAGTGTGTCCGTATTGCGTGCTGGCCGAGCGCCTGTTGCGCGCCAGAGGTGTAACGGAAATCGAAAAAATACGTGTGGATCTGCAACCTGAGTCGCGTCGGATAATGATGGAAATTACCGGATGCCGCACCGTGCCGCAAATTTTCATAGGCACACGCCTGGTTGGTACCTACGATAATCTGGTGATGTTGGAGCATAGTGGTGAATTAAGTCAGTTATTGAATAGTTAATTTTAAATGGAAGGATACATGTAATGAGCGAAGAAGCCGCAGCAGCACCCGCACCCGAACAGCAACAACCCCTATTCAATATCGAGAAGATGTATGTGAAAGATCTCTCGCTGGAAAGCCCCAATGCGCCGAGCATATTTTTGGAACGCGAGACCCCGACTATTGATCTGCAGCTACATACCCTGAGCACTCCTATGGAAGAAGGGCTATTTGAAGTTACCGTCACTGTTACTGTCACCGCCAAACTGCCGGAAAAAGACAAAGTGATGTTTTTGATCGAGGCCAAACAAGCCGGTATTTTCCAGGTGCGCAATTTTCCGCCGGGAGAGTTGGAGTCGGTATTGGCAGTCGTCTGCCCAAATATACTTTATCCCTATCTCCGGGAAGTGGTATCGAATATGGCGATTCACGCCGGATTTAATCCCGTATTTCTTAATCCGATCAATTTTGAAGCGTTGTATCAGCAGCAGAAACAGCAGCAGGCACAAGCACAAGCCGCAACAACTACCCAGCATTGAAAATGAAACTCCCTGTCGCTTTATCAATCCTGTTGATTGCTTTAGTCACAGCGGCAGGTTCCACGCATGCGTTAGACTATGTGTCTGTCGCGGACAGCTCCGCCATTCTCTATGATGCGCCCTCGACTAAAGCAAAGAAAATATTTGTGGTTAACCGTTACTTGCCGCTGGAGCAAGTGGTTAGCCTGGATGGCTGGGTTAAAGTACGAGATAGCTCCGGTAGCTTGGCTTGGATAGAAAAAAATGCCCTAAGCAGCAAGCGCTTTGTGACAGTAATGACACCATTTGCCATTGTGTATCAAGCGGCAGATGAGGATGCGCCGGTTGCCTTCAATGCAGATCAGCAAGTAGCGTTGGAATGGTTGGAAAGCTTGGGTAATGGCTGGGTCGAAGTACGTGATCCGGATGGCACGACAGGCTATTTGAGAGCGGCCGAAGTGTGGGGCGATTAGCCGCTTCGATGAACATTACTATACTAGGTGCTGGCGCGTGGGGCAGTGCGCTGGCTATCAATCTGTCGGCGCGTCATCGTGTCACATTATGGGCATGCAACGCAGCGCAAATCGAAGCCATGCGTGCCACCCACTGCAATCAGCGTTACCTGCCGGAAATTCCATTGCCGCAGGCTCTCAACCTGACTGCCGACTTACAAGCCGCATTCACTAACGCCGAATTAATATTGGTTGCTGTGCCAATTGCCGCGCTGCGTGCCACGCTACAACAGATCGCGGCAATGCCCATGCCGATTCCGGTAATATGGGCTTGCAAGGGCTTTGAGGCGGGTACCTCACAACTGCCGCATCAAGTGGCCGCAGAAATCATACCGAAAAATTTTCCCTGTGGCGTGTTATCCGGGCCGAGCTTCGCTTTGGAAGTGGCGCGCGGACTTCCCACGGCCTTGATTTTGGCATCGACCGATGGCCAGTTTGCCAAACAAGTGGCACAATCCTTGCATCATGCGTCCCTGCGTGTCTACTCCAGCACTGATGTGATGGGTGTAGAGATGGGTGGCGCTGTCAAGAACGTACTGGCTATTGCCGCTGGCATTGCCGAAGGCATGGGTTATGGGCAAAACGCACGTGCCGGGCTGATTACACGCGGACTGGCAGAAATGACGAGACTAGGATTGAAAATGGGTGCGTGTGCGGAAACATTGAGTGGCTTGTCTGGCGCCGGTGATTTAATCTTGACTTGCACCGGAGACCTGTCGCGCAACCGGCAGGTGGGTATTTTGCTGGCACAACAGAAAGCGTTGCCGGATATCCTGAACCAACTGGGTCACGTGGCGGAGGGAGTCTATACCGTGCGAGAAGTACATCACCTGGCGCAACGCCTGGGCGTAGACATGCCGATCTGTGCGGCAGTTTACAGCGTATTATATGAGCAGGTGCCGGCAGCAAGCGCGGTCGAGGCATTACTCAATCGTGCGCCCAACTCCGAATTTAACTCACTGTTGTCCGGTTAAACGAAAGGACGAACCGCTGAAAGCTGTGATGGACTCAGAATGCCAAGCAATGAAGGGCGTTTCTGATTTGAACGGCGAAAAGCGAATCTAGTAGTGTCCCAGTTTCTCTGCCGGAGCTTGCCGTGAATGAACATCGGCAAAATGCTGTTTGTTCAACTCAAGGGCTTCCTCCCTGGAAGCCCTTTCTTGTAAATAGCTTTCTTGTAAATAGAAAGAGTATTCCACGGAAAAGCTATGCGCTATAGTAAGCTTCCTTTAGCTGTTGTACTTCGAACTTGAGCTCATAGGGTAAGTTGAGAGCTGGTAAAATTCAACGCGCAACTAGGCTTAAAATTTATAATCTTTATAGCAACCAATCAACTTTATGGAATGATCATGAACAAACACCTCACCGCCATTCTAGCCATTTTAACCAGCATGTTGAGTGCCGCAGCATATGCTGCACCTGGCGAATACTGGGAAGTCACTTCCAAAATGGAAATTCCTGGCATGCCTTTCGCGATGCCCGTTTCTTCGTCGAAGGTATGCGTCACCAAAGGCGGGGAGAGTGATCCCAGAAAGACTGCCGGCGACAAGAATTGCAAGATGTCAGACATCAAAACCGTCGGCAACAAAGTTTCGTGGAAAGCACGTTGCGACCATGACGGTGATGTAATGACAGGCATCGGCGAGCAAACTTCTACCCCCAATAGCTTTGCAGGCAAGATGCAGTTAACAGGCATTTCAAAAGGCCAAGACATTAGCATGAACATGGCTTTAAGTGGCAAGCGCATTGGCGGAGCTTGCGATTCGGAAGAGTTGCTCAATAAAGCAAAAGCGCAAATGTGTGATACCTCAGGGTACGATAACATGGCTATCTGGATCAGCAATGCTGAGCACATATTTACCAACTGCGCCGACCAGCGCAAAAAATTGTGCGACAACGTGCGCAAGGACGCCTCCAAAGATGCGCAAACCTATACCCTGCTGCTGCAGCATGATCAACGACCAAAAAGCGCTTCCATCGCCAAAGAGTGTAAGCTGGATATGGCTGCCACCACCAAGGCAATTTGCAAGACACTCGGCAGCAGTAATTATCAGCAACTATCTGCATACTGTCCGGCAGAAGCCAAGGTTTATCGTGAAGAAAAACGCCGCAAAGCATGCGAAGGCCGCAGCTTCACGGGCAAGGCTAGTGCCGAGAGCATTCGATTATGTATGAGTGGCGTGAAAGATGTTGTGGAAGACAACAAGTCAAGCGAAGCGGATGACAACAAGTCTATGTCAAACGAAGCGGATGCCCCCCATGAAGTGAGCAAATCCTCTGCAGACAACTCAGTCAACGACAAGTCCTCTGCAAACAACCCAGCCAACGGTATGTTGGAAGGCATCAAGAAACTGAAGGGTATGTTCGGTTTTTAAAACATGAAGTATCTGGTCGGGCTGCTACTGTGGTGCCACATCATGGCTGCACAGGCGCAGCCCGATCCTTTTCCACAGGCCGCTAATGCCTATCTCGTCAAAGTGGATGGTGCGTCCATTTGGGAACATCATCCCAATGACCGCTTGCCGCCTGCCAGCCTGACCAAGTTGATGACCGCTCTGCTGGTTCTTGAACAAGGGCAGTTACAAGAAGCAGCATCGATCAGCCTGGCATCTACACTTGAAACGGGTTCGCGTATCGGACTCAAAGCTGGCGAACGCTTCCGTGTGCAAGACCTGCTCGCCGCTGCGATGCTAGCGTCGTCCAATGATGCCTGCCATGCGCTGGCCGACCACTTGAGCGGAAGTGAAGCAGGCTTTGTAGCCCGGATGAATCGCCGTGCAAACGAGCTTGGTATGCGCGACACTCATTTCACCAATGCCTGCGGGCACGATTCCCCCAAACACTATTCCAGCGCACATGATCTTGCGCGGTTGGCGCATGAGTTACTCAAATACCCTTCATTGTTCGAAATTACATCGCAAAAAAACTTGCAGATCGCCACGCTAGATGGCAAAAAACTTTACACGTTAGGAAACAAGAACGCGCTGATCGGTCGCTATGATGGCGCACTCGGACTTAAGACGGGTTACACACCCAATGCCGGCAAGTGTCTCGTTGCCTTTGCCAAACGCAGTGGTCACGAGGTGCTGCTCGTGATGTTGCATGGCAAAGACCGTTGGTGGGATGCTGTAGACATCCTCGATCTCGCATTCGATCATGCCCGCGCGGCTCCCTGAAACGCACTTCGGTGTATTACTGTGGCTCATGCTGGCAGTATCTATCTGCTACGCGAATGCACTCAACGGCACATTCCTGTTCGATGACTACAACGTCATCGTCAACAATCCAAGCGTGCACTCCTGGGCGGGCTGGGCCGAAGACTTGTCCACCGGCATCCGCCCCCTGCTCAAGTTCAGCTACACACTCAATTGGACCATGGGCACAGGTGTGATCGGATTTCATCTCACCAACCTGCTGATCCATCTGACAAATGCTTACCTGGTCTACAGGTTGGCGCAGGCCTTTGTGCAGCAACAATTGCAGCAGGATAAACTCCGGCAGGTTCCATTTTTTGTCGCATTGCTGTTCGCCGCCCACCCTATTTATACTGAGGCTGTCACCTATATATGCGGTCGCTCCACTTCATTGATGACGCTGTTCTATCTGGCAGGGCTACTCGCTTATATCAGCGGACGCACGCAGCAGAACAGTACCAAAATGTATGGCCTAACTCCGCTACTCTTCGGCATTGCCCTGGGCGTCAAAGAAACCGCCGTAACATTTCCACTGGCGCTGTTGTTGTGGGAATACGCCTGTGGCGGCAAATGGAAACGCGCACTGACGCCTCAATGGCCAAGCTGGCTGGTGCTAATTTTGGGCGCACTGATTTTTCTGTTCAGCGACAGCTACCTGGCACATATGGAACGCAGTGCCCAGCTCAACTCCCTGCAAGGCAACATAGCAAATCAAGCTTCTGCCTTTTCCTACCTGATACGGCAATGGGCTTTACCCTTATGGCTGAACATTGATCCGGACCTGCCGTTGCAGAACAATTTTTCCGTTATATTGCTGCCACTGGTCTTCTTCTTTGCACTATTTGTGTTTATGGTAGTCTGCTGGCGTGTACGTCCGTGGATCAGCTTCGCCTTGGCGTGGGCTATGTTGCAGCTAATCCCGTTGCATCTATTTCTGCCGCGTATTGATATCGCAAACGACCGGCAAATGTATCTGGCCGGATGGCCACTCTCTCTTGCTTTGTGTATCGAGCTGAGATTGTGGACGGACGGAACAAGAACCCGGGCTTTCGTTGCGCTACTGTTGCTAGGCTTGGTTACCCTTACCATTCTGCGAAACCAGGATTACGCTAGCGAGATCCGCTTGTGGGAAGATACCGCGCTAAAGTCGCCAGGCAAGGCGCGCGTACACAACAACCTTGGTTATGCTTACCTGCTAGCCCGCCGCAATGATGAAGCACGGCGCGAATTTGCTACTGCACTGCAACTCGACCCAAGTTTCTACAAGGCGCGCTACAACCTTTATCGGTTGGACGACTGAACGCGAACGTGCGCGAACGGGGTCACACAGCGCGCACAGCGCTACATTGTCTTGAATCCGCTGCGTGCTCAGGATGGTACACAACGCCAAAGAGTGGCGGTGGAGTAGTTATTGCGCAACAGCTGGATACGATGAGAGCGATGTTGGTTTAACCACCGAATGGATACTCGCCGAATTTTCCAAAACTAAAGACATCGCACAACAACGCTATCGTGATTTTGTTCAAGAAGGCAAAGGACAGCCATCACCCTGGCAACAGTTGAGAAATCAGATTTTTCTGGGTGAATATGATTTTGTAAATAACATGCAAGGCAAGCTTAACCCCGAGCAATCGCTTAACGACATACCCAAAAAATAAAAAACAGGCTCCCGTAAAACCATTGAGCTATTTTGCTGAGCGATATCAAACCCGCGACCAAAGCCTGTCCCGGCCATCTGCGAAGTGTAATAGAGTTTGTTGGAATAAATGGGGTCAGACTCGATTTAAATTGAATATTAAGTCGAGTCTGACCCGAATGGCACTTACTTAAGGATTGATACATAAATAAAACAGTAAGTTACGTACTTAAAGAACTGGACAAAAAACACTTGGTACAATTTAGAACTGAGTTATAGGGCAATAAATCGCTGGCTTCTTAGATGATTTTCCGGTCATTATTATCTGCAAGTTACTCTTTTTTCAATGTACTTGGCTTAAGTAAGTGCCATTCGAGTCTGACCCCATTTCACTGTACGGTGGCTTTTGGATACTGGCATTAATGAAACTTGCGATGTTGTTGTATTGAGCGTCACTAATCTGAATTGGGCCACTAGAAAAATCGTAAGGATGATCAGTATCAGGATAGATATGCCCTGGCCCCATTGGGTCGCCTGGCGTTGCCGGAGCAAATCCGTAGCCCTGAACAAAGCCCGCTCCGTTGTTTATAATGATAAAGCTATGTGGTATAACTGTGCCGGATCCATTTTGATCCGGCAAATCAATAATATTTATTCTGAATTCAATAGTAGCCATGTTATTTCCCGTCCAGACGGATGAACTGAGTAGTGATTAAGCTGTTTATTTCGCGGTAGAACCTCAAGTCGATAGGAATGCTTTTATTCTTTTCATCTCTCAGTTTGGTAGTAAATTCAATCAAAGATTGAATTTCACTTTTGTCTGATATGCCATAAATATAAATATGCACAGTGGTTCCTGCATCCGCTTGCCCCTGAACGTTTCTTGTTCCACAAGGATCTCCAGGTCTATATTCCTGAAGACAAACCTGCTTTTTAATTTTTCCTGAAAGCTCAATTGCCATTTCCCTAGCCCCGGAATGAGGCTGTTCACAGCCCGTCAAAGCCGTTATTGAAGGCAATAAAATAAGCAAGGAAAGCGAATATGTGGTCAACCTAATCATCATAGGCATCATTCTCTTCCGCCATGGCCCCGGCAATGGCGGTAGTGGAAACTCCCAGTGCCGTAGCCACTGAGGAAATCTGTACTGCTTGAGAAGCAACGTAGGAAAACGCTTGATCTTGATAGGCCATGAAAAACTTCCCTTTTAGTTAGACGCATTGACACAATTAATGGCCGCCCAGTTGGCGGAAATTTCCTGAAAACCGCAGCAAAGCATAACCTCTCGCTTCTCGCAAAACTTCGGAACACCGCGGTTCACGGCATATTGGCCGGTATGGGCGAGATATGAAATCGGATGTTGCTTTTGCATTGCTTGATCCTTGACTCTTGTCGCATAGGAGTAGCCTTTTTCTGCATCAGGGTATGCCCGCAGACTTCCTCCTCTGTCGAACAAGAGCAAGTTGATTCCAAGGACTTGTAGCGGCTGATTTCCATAAATGGAAGTTGAAACAGTTGGCCCTCCTATTCTGACTCGCCTAATTCCCAATTCCGCCATTTTGAATCTCAATATTTCATTGGGTTCGGGATATTTCTTTGTGTCGTAGTACTGTTTGATGAGTGCGTAATAATCGTTAGTCAACTGCTCGAATTCTGCTTCATTTTCATGAAAATAACGGATCATCGCTTCGTTGGACGGCGGCTCGCGGTATTGCCCCAGAAATGCCCTGCCGCTCAGAAAAATATCCGAAATCCAAACCGGATTGCGCGCGACATAATGATTCTCGAAGTAATACTGCGAAGTCGCCATGACCATTGCACTCACTGCAACAAAAGTGCAGACCACTATCCCGAGAATCCATGTGACGATGGCGCGAAGCTTTCCCCGTTTCATGCGGCAAGTCTCCAGTTAGTATTAGCCGCTTGTCTTGACAAACTTTCTCTGCCATTGAAATGCTCAAGGATGGTGAGCTTGTCGGCCCAGGCTTGATATTCGGTGGTGCCTGATGTGGTGCCTTGAATGTCCACCGTCAGGGTATGGCCCGTATACGCACCAGTGAAGGTAGTGCTCATGGTGCTGGTGTTCGACCATTCCTTGAGGATGTTGTCGAGCAAGGCATGGCGGTCAGCGCTCGTGGTGGCTTGGGTGAATTGGGTAACAAGGGTTGCCAGCGTGCTGTTGCTGCTGATCGCTTCGCGCAAACTGCGCACTTGGCCGCGAGTGCGTATCGGCGTATTGCTTCACCTCGGCCATATTTACGTCAAGATTTGCACCTGCCGGTACGTCGTATTCATCATTCGGGTTAGTCATTTTTATCTTCCTTGAATGAAGCTTAGTAGGTTGGGTTGAATGAAATGAAGTCCAACATCTCATCACTCACCATAACCACCCACGCCATTATCTATTTTTCATCCCACTATCCGTTCCGCCAGATGCTGCGATCACGCTGGGCCTGGTGGCAGGCACCAATGCGCTTGTCTTTTGCCTGTCGCCGTAAGTACCCGGTTTTGCTTGCCTGACGGTAAATCGCTATATCGGCAACTTTTTGTGAATCCACACCCCTGTGATACCAGGGAAACGCAGATTAATTCACAGCGTCGTTCGCATATAGAAATATATACAGTTAAATCAATCAATTGAAGTAACTACTCACCCCTATAAATAATCAAGAAAACACTTGACAGGTTTTTAGGGG
>NZ_CAKMLL010000115.1 GCF_927797785.1 Candidatus Nitrotoga sp. BS
ATATATAACTATATGAAAATAATATATATAAATATTTTGTATGTTAGGTTTATGAAATAAAATTCAACATCATAGGAAGCGGATAAATACTTGCGTTACCGACAAGCAGATGCAAAGGGAGGCGCATACCGCACAGTTAATTTGGTTGAATGGCGCTTTGGTGGTAAGCCGCATTCAACATTGTATGGAACTATTGAACGAGGAATGGCAGCATCGAATTGGGATAAGGAAACGAGTGATGATATAGATGGTTACGGTTAGTGGTGAGATGTTGGGCTTCATTTCATTCAGCCCAACCTATCGGGCTCGGTTTTTGAGATTTTGGACTTTTGCAAGATAACAAACGCAATTTCGATTCAGTTATGACAAAAAAAATGACTGTGCTTAGCAAAATTCCCACCGGAGTATGGGCACTCGGATTTGTCAGCATGCTGATGGACATTTCTTCGGAGATGATTCATAGCCTGTTACCACTTTTTATGGTTGGGGTATTAGGCGCTAGTGCCCTCACGGTCGGCCTGATTGAGGGCATGGCCGAGGCGACCGCACTCATCGTCAAGGTGTTTTCGGGCGCCCTGAGTGATTATCTTGGCAAGCGCAAGGGATTGGCCTTGTTCGGCTACGCCCTGGGTGCGCTGACCAAACCGCTATTTGCCATGGCACCGACCATGGGCATCGTACTGACAGCCCGTTTGTTGGATCGGGTGGGCAAAGGTATCCGTGGCGCGCCTCGTGATGCCCTGGTCGCTGACATTTGCCCCGCCGAAATTCGTGGAGCGGCATTCGGCCTACGACAATCGCTGGATACGGTGGGTGCATTTCTCGGACCTTTGTTGGCAGTCGGTCTGATGCTGCTTTGGTCCAACGATTTCAGAGCAGTATTCTGGGTCGCTGTTATCCCAGGTTTGCTGGCTGTGGCTGTACTCATGTTTGGTGTGCGCGAACCTGAGCGACATCATGGCGAAAAGAAGATCAATCCCATACGCCGTGAAAACATCAAGCGGCTCAATGCGTCGTATTGGTGGGTGGTCGGTGTAGGGGCGGTGTTTGCACTGGCACGGTTCAGCGAGGCATTTCTAGTCCTGCGCGCACAACAAGGTGGCATCCCCCTAGCTTTGGTGCCGTTGGTGATGGTCGCGATGAATCTGATCTATGCAATTTCAGCCTACCCGTTCGGAAAATTGTCTGACCGCATGAGCCACACAAAACTTCTGGCTTGGGGCCTGGTTGTATTGATTGCTGCCGATCTGGTGTTAGTTAGCAATGACCATTGGATAACGGTGCTCGTGGGCGTGGCATTGTGGGGCATTCACATGGGCATGACGCAAGGCCTGCTGGCCACGATGGTCGCCGATACTGCTCCGGCTGACCTGCGTGGTACAGCGTTTGGTTTATTCAACTTGGTCAGTGGAGTCGCATTGCTGATCGCCAGCGTCGTGGCTGGACTGCTCTGGGATCAGTTGGGCGCTTCGTTCACTTTCTATGCAGGCGCTGGCTTTTGCATCATTGCATTGCTGGCACTGATCAGGAAGTATTGACGGCTAAGGTCACGTTTTGCCTGGCTCACACTCAAAAATCAAGTGCATCACCGTATCGATGCTCTGATTAGACGCAATTTGCCTAAAGGCACTAAGTTCAACTATGTCTCTGTAGCTGAAATTAATTGTATTGAAAAACAACTCAACAACGGCCTAGAAAATGTTTAAATTTCAAAATTTCCTATAAGGTGTTTAGGCTAGCTAGTGGTGCACTTGCAGGTTGAATGTGGGCATTATTTGATCACAAAATGGAGTACGTCTTGATACCGTGCAGCTGGCGTGTAGTGGTCAAAGCTGCGGTCAATAGGCTTTACGCTTTCGCGTGACAGGACAGGGCGGCAACAGGCTGGTGCATTACTCACTTAATTATTTTGCACAACGTTACGCGCAAAGCCGCTCGCAAATTCTTGCAACTTATAGTGCAGATCAAAACGGTGAAGATATGCACAGATAAATTGATTGACTTCTATAACCGCTCGGCATTGTAGCGAGCTTCGCGGCCTTATCGCCCATTCAAGGCGAGACTGCGTTGACACGGGTAGCCGACCAAAGTGGCTGGCCAGTTGCGTCGAGATAGGTGAGGTAAGCCCTCAAGTCAAATTCCAACTGGTGATAGTCAGGCTCCATATGCCGACACAGTTGATAGAAAGCTTTGTTGTGCTCACGTTCCTTGATGTGTGCAAGTTCGTGGACAACGATCATGCGCAAAAATTCGAGCGGCATTTCCTTGAACAATTCTGCGATGCGAATCTCACGCTTGGCCCTAAGTTTTGTGCCCTGTATGCGCGAGATGCTGGTGTGCGTGCCTAGTGCGTGCTGGATGACATGCAGTTTGCCGTCGAATGCTACCTTGCTCAGCTGCCCGGCGTTACGCAGATACTGGCCTTTGACTTCCAGCATATAGTCATAAAGCGCTTTGTCAGAGCGTACCGCGTGCGCATGCGGATATTTCTTCATCAACATGTTGGTCAGCAGATCTTGTTCGATAAGCTGCTGCACTTGCTCTGCCAGTGCTAGAGGGTAGCCAGATAGGTAACTAGGCGAAGGTTTCGCGTGCATAGCGGCATGTCACAACGTGGCAGATGGAAAGGGCTAAGCGATTATGTGCCTGACTTTTTAACTGCATCAGGCAGCGTGTTTTTTGACCCACGCGACATAATGATCCATCCAATTCTGGAAGAATTGTTTGCTGGCTGATCCGATGTCACCGACTTCGTCAAACAATCCATCCTTTACCTGAACGAATGCTTCGGGTTGACCAAGCGTCGGTGCGTTTAGGTGTGAGAGAACATTGCGCAAATGCTGTTGCGCCATGGCCGTGCCATGAGCCCCGGGAGAAGCGCCCAAAATACCGGTGGGCTTACCAGCCCAAGCACTTTGCCCGTAGGGCCGCGAGGCGTGGTCGATTACGTTTTTTAGCACGCCAGGAATAGAGCGATTATATTCGGGTGTAACAAACAGTAGACCCTGCGCCGCTAGAATCTCGCTTTTCAGACGCTTGACGGATTCTGCCTGGTTAGCGTCATCGTCTTGATTGTAAAGTGGCAAATCGCCAATTTGCACTTCTTTGAATGAGAATTCCGAGGGCGCCAATTTTGTAATTGCGTGAGCTAGCTTGCGGTTGAATGAATCCTTGCGAAGGCTGCCAACGATAACGGCTATTTGATATTGGCTCATGAAGATCTCCTTTTAAATATTTATAGAAAAACTTAAAACGTTTCGACTACATCAGTACAACTCCATGTCTTGAATTCTTCGGCGCGATTGTTGGTTTTCTCAGTTTCACTTAGTCATATCTCCAACATGAAACGCATCGGCTAGAAATGTCATACTTTCACCCCACGAAGCTTTGTCTGCTGCAGCGTTGTAAGCTACTGGTATTTTAAATTTCTGACCATATTTATCTGCGTCCGGATTAGTGAAGCTGTGCTTGGCACCGGGATAGGTTACCGCCTTGTAAGTCACGCCGGCTTTATCCATCTCTTGTCTGAAGGCGGCGACCTGCGTTGCGGGTATCATCGGGTCGTCTTCACCAGTGAAGGACGCGATTCGCGCCTTGACCTTGCCTGCCTCTGCCGGAGATTCTGTTCCCAGACCACCGTGGAAACTTATCACGGCCTTAAGTGGCTCGCCGAGACGCGCCATGTTCAATACGACCGAGCCACCAAAACAATAGCCGATGGCTGCGATGCGGTTGGAATCCACAGTCTTATCTTTGCTGATCAGGTTATATGCGCTATCGAATCGAGCCTTGGCGAGTTTAGTGTTCTTTGCCACTTCGCTTGCAAACTTGCCCGCATCGTCCGGGTGATGCGCTTGTTTACCGTCGCCATACATATCAACTGCCAACGCGGTGTAGCCACGCTCTGCCAACATGCGAGCGCGTTTGCGAGCATATTCGTTGTGTCCCCACCATTCGTGCACGACCAGAATACCTGGGCGCTTGCCCTTTATCGCATCGTCGAAGGCGATATACCCCTTTAGAAGGGTGCCGTTGGCGCTATAGGTTACTTCCTTGCCTTGCACGGCAGCGTAAGACGCAGAAGTTGCAAACATCAGACCCGCAAACAACAGAAATTTACTCATCATTTTCTCCAAAATATTAGCTAGTTCAGATTTTTAACGAACCTCAAAATGGAACACGTCCGGCAGCATGGCATGGAGCGTGTGGTAAATCGTTTCGTGGCTTACGCGTTCCGAAGGTTTGTCAGGATGCATGCCCTTGAGTGTGCCTGCAATTTGTTCGGGTGACCATTGCTTCTTGAGGGCACCTCTAAAAATCCAATTTTCGTCACAATACTGCATTACTCGAAAAAAATTATCACTTACATATCAACTATATGCCGCGCTCAAATTTTTTACTAGCGCCTTGTCTTGTCTAGAAAATTGAATTTTTAGAGGCGCCCTTGAGATGGCCTACAACAACTCCAAACAATGCGCCTCCAACAATGAGCTTCAATTCCTTGCGGGGTTTGATTCGCAGGCTGCGTGCCTGGTCGCTCGCCAATGAAGCAGCGTAACCCGATTCAGACCCAAAGTCACGATCAAGCTCTCGTGAATTGGTGCCGGGGGAGCGGTTCAAGAATCGTCCGATTTCCCGCACCCCTTTGCTCTATTGCCTCATCAACATAATCCTCGCCCGTTCTTCGGCATTCAACTGCGTGTAATGCTTTTCTAATTTCTCGATCCCTACACCTTAAACTATCCAAGGTGTTGCAGTTGGTTATTAAGCGCGCCGTCTGAAATTGCGTCTGCCGTCAATGTGGTGTTCTATATACTTCAAACCCAATTGATTAATTTTCATATCCATGGATATTCCTAATTTGTCACCTTTTGACGACAATAATTACTGATAAATTTTCAAGTGGTTAGGATAAATATGAGCGGTTAGTGTAGCCATGAGACGACAAATTAATTTAAGTAAATTTAATATTTAAAGGTAACTTAAGTTCAATTAGTTGTTTTTTTCAAAAATTAAACTTGGTATGATATCCACAGTATTTTATAAAGCCGCAATATTGCTGAATAAAATTACGTTGTTAGACATACTTTTAACTTAGGAGGAAATATTTTGAGATCAAAGCTAGCGTTACCCACGTTTATGTTGATTGCATCAATTGGCTTTGCCAATAATGTATTGGCATTCGATTACTATGCAACAAAATCCATTTCAGCAAAAACGATGGAACAACGCGTTTATTTTGTTGAACCAAAAGATGGTGCCGTAGTCGGCCAGGAAGTTAAAGTTGTGATGGGCGTGAATGGCATGGAGGTTAAACCTGCTGGCGTCGTAGAAGAGAATGTCGGGCATCATCATTTGCTGATAGACGCGCCGAAGCAGGTCAATGCTGGAGAAGCCGTTCCTGCCGGAAAGGATGAGTATCGCCATTTCGGTAAAGCTCAAACGGAAACTATGATCAAATTAGCGCCAGGTAAGCATACATTAACATTACAATTTGCCAATGGCGCGCATGTTTCTTATGGCGAAAAAATGCGTCAAACGATTACTGTGACCGCAAAATAACACTAGCCTACTCGATTGAACGGTGGGTTAATTGTTGCTACACGAACCGTTATATATGTCTCTCGAAACAATCGAGATCAATACAGCCAGCCCATTGCAATGGGCTGGCTGTTCTTTTTCATAATGAATTACGCTTGTATGATCTAATTCTGTCTTTAGTTAGATTAACCTGCAGTCACAATTGATATTGGCTGTCTGTTTTCCTCTTGTTTCGATAGCATCAAGAATTCTCTTTATGCGCTTTTGCTACTCCAATGTTTATCGCGCAGGCTCGATTCAAAACTTCATCCACCCAGATTCATGTCTCGTTGAGAATTAGATTCGTCTTAAAATTAATTACATATTGGACAAAGCTAAGCCTTGTGCCGCATTAACCTTAAGAGCATAATAACGAACTATTATCACTTGCAATATCAGTTAGATTCAAAGCATGGGCAGTGGTCAGCGTAGCGCCACTAATTGGTATCGCAAGCAGGAATATGCTTGCTCGAATTGTGCATTCACAGTGATGTCGTGTTTCGCATGGGGGCGAAGTGCTCGACAGTATCATGCATATATGCACCACAAAGGATGAACAAATTTTATGTATGTGGCGCCTAATTGCCCGCCTGTAGCGCGTTAAGTACATAGCTTTTTTCGAATTTATGTTAATTTTAGCTTGGAGAGATGATGAGTTATACCCGTAACTTAAAATGCACTACTGCCTTGGAGCAAAGATGTAGCCATCGTCAAACTAAGCTCGTTATCGCATTGAATAGCGCATTACTCTATTTTGGACTAGCCACTATTACTTTATCGGGTGTCGCAGTTGCGAAGTCAAACATTGATGCTAGTCCTGCCGTACACGCATATAAAATTCCTCCCGGTCCGCTTAAAGGCGCACTTGATCGTTTTGTAAAACAAGAGGGCATTGAACTCTCTTTCGACAATGTAAATATTAAAGGGAAAGATACTCTGGGAATAAACGGCGATTACACCATACAAGATGGGCTAAATCGGTTGTTGAGAAGGGGCAAGCTTCAAGCGGTACAAAGGGGTAATGTTTATGTTGTGCAGAAGTTAGGAACACGTAAATCAAGCAATGACGTAGCCAAGAGTGTGGTTGCCGCACCTAAATCAAGCAATAAAATAACAGAGAATTTGGCTGCCGCACCTGAACCGGGCAATGACATAAAAGAGAATTTGGATGTCGCACCTAACCTAGGTAATGACATAACAGAAAATTTGGCTGTCACACCTAATTCAAGCAATGACATGAGAGAGAGTCTGGCTGTCGCACCTAAATCAAGCAATGAAGTAACAGAAAGCGCGGCCATCCTTCCAGCAATAATGGTAAGCGCAAACAAACCTGATGGTACAGATGGTTATGTTGTAGCCAAAAGTTCCTCTGCGACTAAGACAAACACTCTCCTGCGTGATGTTCCGCAATCTGTATCTGTCGTGACTCAGGATTCAATTAAAGATCAATCCATGAAAAGCATCGCTGACGTTGTTCGCTACGTCCCCGGTGTGATTATGTCGCAAGGAGAGGGTAATGCGGATGCACCTGTTTTCCGCGGAAACAGGTCAACTGCTGACTTTTACGTTGATGGGGTGCGTGATGATGTTCAGTATTTTCGCGACCTTTACAACATAGAGCGAGTAGATGTTCTCATGGGCCCCAGTGGGATGATTTTTGGTCGCGGTAGCTCTGGCGGCGTGATCAACAGAGTAAGTAAAGAGGCTGGATGGATTCCGACACGTGAAATCACGACTCAGGTGGGATCATTCGATACCAAGCGGGTGCTACTTGACGTAGGCCAAGGTATTAATGATGTGGTTGCCTTCCGAGTGAATGGCATGTATGAGAACTCTGGAAGCTTTCGCGACGCGGTGACCTCGAAGCGCCACGGTTTCAGCCCTACGTTCACGATTATGCCCTCGGACAAAACCAAAATTGTTGTGGGTGGAGAGTTATTTAAAGATGATCGTACAGCTGATCGAGGTATCCCTTCCTTTGACGGTCGGCCTGTCAATACCAAAAGGTCAACATTCTTTGGCGATCCTTCCGTCAGCTTCGCGACTGCCGATGTTAAAAGTTTAAGCGCATTGATTGAACATGGGTTCGACAATGGACTCACCGTCCGTAACCGTACCCGCCTGGCAAAATATGACAAGTTTTATCAGAATGTCTATGCATTCGATACACCCAATGCGACAACAGTTGATCTTGCCGCATATAGCGTATCATCTAAACGAGATAGCTATTTCAACCAGACTGATATGCTGTATACGCTGAATACCGGGTCGATAGAACATCAACTTTTGGCGGGTGTCGAACTAGGTTACCAAAAGACAGATAATGTACGCAAAACCGGTTATTTTAATGGTGACACCGATACGTCCGTCTGTGACCACGCGGATGATCCTGAAGAAGATCAAGTGCCTAGTAGTGTCAACGTTCTTATCAGTAATCCAAGAACTTCCGCTCCAGTGGATTTTAGGCTGGATAAATGCGGAGTGGCTAACCATAGCATTGCGAAAGTAGCAGGAATCTATCTGCAAGATCAGATCAAGTTCCTTCCTCAGCTACAAGGAATTTTCGGTGTGCGCTATGACAGATTCGAATTGGATGTAACTAATACTCGCCCCGGAGCTGAAGCTGACGGCAGTCCTCTTAACCTCCGGACCACGAACAATCTTGTTTCGCCACGTGTTGGGTTGGTTTATAAGCCGATCGAACTTGTTTCTATTTACACCAGCTATAGCTTGTCGTATGTGCCACGCGCAGGGGATCAACTTGATTCACTGGAGCTTAGTAACGCAGCGTTGAAACCGGAAAAATTTACAAATCGTGAAGTGGGTGTCAAGTGGGATATTCGCCCCAAACTTGCTTTAACTGCTGCAGCGTATCAGCTGGATCGTACCAATGTTGCAATTCCTGATCCAATTAATGCGGCACGGACTTTACTCGTCAAAGGTCAACGTACTAAAGGGATTGAATTGGGCTTAAGCGGACGGATCACATCGGGATGGAGTACTACAGGGGGATATACTTATCAGCAGGGTATTATTGTCACCGGGCAACCAGAAAATGGAGAGGCTGGTGCAACTTTGGCTAATGTTCCCAAGCACACTTTTTCTTTGTGGAACCGATATGACTTTACTCCGCAGTGGGGTGTTGGGTTAGGTGTAATTAATCGCAGCAGCATGTTCACCTCGACTGACAATGCCGTTACATTGCCGGGCTATACTAGGGTGGATGCAGCTGTATATGGCAAATTTAATAAAAATTTGCGGGCTCAATTGAATATTGAAAACCTGTTTGATACTCATTATTTTGCTACCGCACACAATAACAGCAATATTTCACCAGGATCACCCATTGCTGCAAGAGTGTCTCTCATTGCTAATTTCTAGATTTTCCCGACAGCAAAAAATGTGCGTCGCTCCCGCCGAATAGGCGGAAGCACCGTTGCGATTGGTAATATTGGGTCATCGTCTTACCCCGCCCGCACTTGAGTGACAGGCTGCTAGCGCCTGAATTTGCGTTTTCTTATCACAGCAAAGCATCAATTCTTTCACATTGATAGCTTGGCACCATTCATGCGCGTGTGTCATTTTACCGATTGCAACCAGTTACACGATACTGCCACTCATCTGCTTCGTGCGTCGATTCGCTTACGCTTGCAAAGAATCTGTAGACGCCGATCATCGTCGACACTCAGTCGAACAGGTAAAGCAACACGCATAGCACTGACTTCACTAAGGTTTAAAGATCAAAATCGATAATTAGTACCGTTATTTCGAGGCACGACATTAGTTTGAAATTCGATTCACCATCAAACTCATTTCAACTAGCGTAAGGCTAAATCTTGCATCCCATTCAATATAAGAATAGAATTACAAACTATTATCATTTGTATATCTAGATTGAGTTTAAGTATGAGCAATCTAGACACAGCTTCACTAACCGGTACCGAATAGATAAGTGGAAAATTATGCATGCTCGAACTAAGCATTCACAGTGATACTGTGTTTTGCATAGGTGCGAAGAGCGCTCAGCATGCGCCATGTAAGTGTACCGTTGGATGCATCAATTTTAAGCACATGGCATCGAATTGCCCGCCGTCAGTAGTGCATTAAGCACTTTATTTTTTATTTTATTAGGATAAACAATGAGTTATATACGTAACCTCAAATGCATTACTGTATTGCCGAAAAGCAATGCTGACATTCAAACTCGGTGTAGCCATCGTCTAAGTAAGCGTGCCATCGCAATGAATGGCGCATTATTCTGTTTTGGATTAGCCGCTGTTACTTTATCGGGTGCCGCAGTTGCGAAGTCAAACACTGTTGAGAGTACAGACGTACACGCATATAAAATCCCTCCCGGTCCGCTTAAAGGTGCACTTGATCGTTTTGTAAAACAAGAAGGTATTGAACTCTCTTTCGACAATGTAAATCTTAAAGGTAAAGAGACTCTGGGAGTAAACGGCGATTACACCATACAAGATGGGCTAAATCGGTTGTTGAGAAGGGGCAAGCTTCAAGCGGTACAAAAGGGTAATGTTTATGTTGTGCAGAAATTAGGAACACGTAATTCAAGCAATGACGCAACAGAGAATCAGGGTGTCATACCTAATTCAAGCAATGACATGACAGAAAATATGGATTTCGCACCTGAACCAGTTAGTGACATAGCAGAGAATTTGGTTGTCGCACCTAATCTAGGTAATGACATATCAGAAAATTTGGCTGTCACACCTAATTCAAGCAATGATATGACAGAGAGACTGGCTGTCGCACCTAATTTTAGCAATGACGTAAAAGAGCGTCTGGCTACTACACCGAAATCAAACGATGACGTAAAAGAAAGCGTGGCCACCCTTCCAGTAATAAAGGTGAGCGCAAGCAAACCAGATGACGCAGTTGGTTATGTTGTAACCAAAAGTAGCACTGCAACCAAGACAAACACGCTTCTACGTGATGTACCGCAATCTATATCTGTTGTGACACAGGCTTTAATTAAAGATCAGGCTGTTCAGAGCATGGCGGATACAGTGCGCTATGTACCGGGTATGGGGATTTCACAAGGGGAAGGAAACCGGGATGCATTGGTGTTCCGGGGCAACCGATCTACGGCAGACTATTTTGTTTCCGGTATACGGGATGACGTCCAGTACTATCGCGACCTTTACAACATAGAAAGAGTTGAGGTGTTGAAAGGTCCCAATGGAATGATCTTTGGCCGAGGCGGCTCCGGGGGCGTAATAAACCGGGTAGTTAAAGAAGCGGGCTGGAATCAGATACGCGAACTTTCGGTACAAGCAGGCTCGTTTGATACCAAGCGCGTGGCACTGGACGTTGGCCAAGGCATAAATGATGTCGCCGCTTTCCGTCTCAATACCATGTATGAAAATTCGGGAAGTTTTCGAGATGGCGTAGATTTGAAACGATATGGAATTAATCCTACCGTTACGATTATGCCAACTGACGATACCAAAGTTGTGTTAAATGCGGAATATGTCAAAGATGAGCGCACAGCTGATCGAGGTATACCTTCCGTAAATGGGCGTCCTATCGATACCAAGAGATCAACATTTTTTGGTGATCCCGATCGAAGCAACGCTGACTCAGAGCTAAAAGCAGTCAACGCCCTTATTGAGCATAAGTTCAATAGTGATGTAACGATTCGCAACCGCACACGTTATGCCGCTCAAGACAAGTTTTATCAGAACGTATACGCTAACAGCTCGCTAAAGGGAACCAATGTAGAGATTGGTGCTTATAACAATACAACTCAGCGAGATAATTTCTTCAACCAGACGGATCTTCTGTTTTCTCTAAACACAGGGTCGGTGAAACATGATTTGGTGGCTGGTCTCGAAATAGGCCGTCAAGATACAGATGATTTACGTAAAACCGGATTTTTCAGCAATGGAACCACAGCGATTAACGTACCCATAAGTAACCCGGTCACGACAGATCCTATCACATTCACTACACGATCCTCAGATGCTGATAATCATAGTGTGATGAAACAAACATCGCTTTATGTGCAAGACCAGATCACATTGATGCCTCAATTACAAGCAATTCTCGGCGTGCGCTACGATAGGTACAAAGTAGATTTTCGCAAGAACAACGGCGCGGTCCCTCTAGAAATAAATTCTAATGATAATTTCTTCTCACCAAGAGTTGGATTGGTTTACAAACCAATAGAGCCAGTTTCAATTTATTCCAGCTATAGCTTGTCATATGTGCCTAGAGCTGGTGAACAACTTACTTCGCTAACTGTAACAACTGCGGCGCTCAAACCGGAAAAATTCAAAAATGTGGAAGTTGGAGCCAAGTGGGATATTCGTCCTGACTTGGCTTTGACCACTGCACTGTTTAAGCTGGACCGTACCAATGTGATTATTCCAGATCCGAACAATGCAAATGTGTCTTTTTTAGGCGGTGGTCAACGTAACAAGGGCTTTGAGTTAGGTTTGGCAGGCCAAATTACACAGGATTGGAGTGTCATAGGAGGGTATACCTATCAAGACGGGGAAATTACCAACACGCTATCTTCCAGTGCCAAAGCAGGGGCGGTCTTGGCGGAGCTTCCAAAACACACATTTTCACTGTGGAATCGGTATAACATCGACCCGATATGGGGTGTGGGGCTTGGTCTTATAAATCGTAGCGCTATGTACACTTCAACTGATAATACCGTTAGCTTGCCGGGCTTTGCTCGGGTGGATGCAGCTGTATATGCCAAGATTAATAAAAATTTGCGGGCTCAGTTGAATATCGAAAACCTGTTTGATACTCATTATTTTGCTTCTGCCCACAATAACAACAATATCTCACCAGGGTCACCCATTGCTGCAAGAGTGTCACTCATTGCAAATTTCTAATTTTTTCAGGTAGCAAAACACGTGCGTCTGTCCCCGCCTAACAGGCGGGGCACTATAAAAATTTGCTTCAATGATCGTATGGAGACAGTCGTGCAACTCAATAATCCTCACAATCTCAGTCTGGCAACTGGCGTTGAAAATCATCTGACTGATTCCAAAGACCGCGACATCCGTTCACGGCGTGCCGTTTTCTTGAAATGGCTGCGTAAGACACATGGTTGGATCGGACTCTGGGGGGCAGCCATAGGTTTGCTCTTTGGCGTAACCGGGATATTACTGAATCACCGCACAGTGTTGAAAATACCGGCTGTCAAAACTCAAGAAACGAATCTGCAAATCCCTCTGCCTACTCCCGCACCGGCCAATGCGAAAGCAATGGCAAGCTGGTTGCAAAATGAATTGATGGTCGATCGACCTGCCTCAAAGGAACGTAGTGAACCGGCCAAACCTGTGGCATGGGGTGATAAGACACTTAAGCAACCTGCGCGCTGGTCGGCTACATTTAGCTCGCCTCAAGCCAACCTACAGGCGGAATATTGGGTCGGTAACGCTTTCGTTTCAGTCAAGCGTAGCGACCAAAATGTATTCGGTACATTGACCAATCTGCACAAAGGTAACGGCGCTGGTATTCCTTGGATTCTTCTCGCAGACACTTTGGCTGGAAGCATTATCCTGCTGTCATTAACCGGCGTTGTACTGTGGACGCAGCTAAATCGCCGTCGCATGATCGGATTTGGTATAGGCTTAACGTCGCTCGTTCTGTTGATCAGTTTTGTCATGCAGGCATTTGTGTAGGTGATGAAGCAAGTTGATGTCTGCTGCTGTAAAACTGGTTGGCGAACTCAACGGGAAATTGATTGACGTTTTTTGTATAACGATGGACACCACTGTATAAAATCTCGATATACTTACTGCGAACGGAGGCGGGGCAGGGGTTGTGAAGAAATTCAGTGGGGCAAAAAAATTCACATAGGACATAAAGGCTATTACCGAGCAGCATCATTCAACTGCCCGGTATAGATTGTTTCTCTATATGGACGCATCTGGTCATAACTAAAAGAGCCACCTCACGTGGCAGTTAGTGGGGCCGTTCTACCGCTCGTCGTACTTGCTCCTCAGTTTCGTCAATCCTCTCCAAGTAAAATTAATATTTTTTATGATTCAAGTATGTTGCTTTATTTACTTAATGCAATATATAGAAATATTAATCAGGCAATTGATACAATGAGTAGACATTACACTTTGTAACAACTGTAACAAAAATTTTCAGCTAAGATTAGTAGGTCGGATGAATATCGAAAGTATGCGCATGAGCATGCACGCTTTAATATTCGTAAAAACCAGTATCCGGTAAACCAAAGCATATACGTCATTTAATTTGGTTCGTTGAAACTCTTATTGTTGATTTTGTCGAAAAGACAGCTAAAAATTGCATCAAATGAATGGTAGAAACTCTGAATGAAGAATAAAACCCTTTGGATTACGAGCGGATTATTAGTGGCCGTCGGAGTACTTACCATCTTTTTATTATCCGGGAAGCAGGAAAAACAAGCGCCGCCAACGAAACGTGGCGGTATGGATGGTGCAAGCCGACCTCTGCCAGTAACGGTTGCAACCGCCCGTACCGGTGACATCGATGTGGTGATTAAAGCATTAGGCACTGTTACAGCGCGCAACACTGTAACAGTCAAACCTCGCGTCGACGGCCAACTTGTGCGCGTTACTTTCCGTGAAGGTCAACTCGTGAAGGTTGGCGATTTGCTTGCAGAAATCGACCCGCGCTCTTTCCAGTCGCAACTTGATCAAGCGAACGGGCAATTAGTACGGGATCAGGCGTTACTTGCCATTGCGCGGTTAGATCAGGTTCGCTATCGCGGCCTGCTGGCGAAGGATTCAATCGCCAAACAACAGGTCGACGCGCAGGAAGCGCTGGTAAAGCAATATGAAGGAGGGGTAAAAACGGATAGGGCTTTGGTGGATAACGCCAAGCTCCAGCTTGCGTTCACTCAAGTCAAGGCACCGATTGCCGGCCGCCTTGGGCTGCGCCTGGTTGACACTGGTAACATGGTGCGCGCCACTGATGCTGGCGGTTTGGTTGTTATTACTCAGACTCAGCCGATTACCGTCATTTTCTCAATTCCTTCGGACAATCTCGCTGCAGTAATGAGCAAATTGCAGGAGAATCAAGAGCTGGCAGTCGAAGCCTGGGATCGAGACAATAAGAATAAGTTGGCGACCGGCGTGCTGCTGACGGTAGATAACCAGATTGATGTGGCAACGGGAACAGTCAAGCTTAAGGCAGAATTCACAAACTCTGACAACGCCCTTTTTCCGAATCTGTTTGTCAATATCCACTTGCGAACCGAAACTCGACATGGGGTTACTTTAATTCCGACTTCCGCGTCCCAGCGCGGCACGCAGGGAACTTTTTTCTATGTAGTGAATGAAGACCAAACAGTGAGCATGCGACCCGTCGTGCTCGGATCAGTGTCGGACAATATAATGGCGGTCGAAAAAGGCTTGGTTCCTGGTGAAAAAGTAGTGATCGACGGCGCAGACAAGCTGCGTCAGGGTGCAAAAGTTGAGATCATTTCCCCTGACAAACGAGGTGGGGAAAACAAAGGGCCACCTAAAGGTGATAAGCGCCAAAATCGGCGAAAACCCCCAGCCGAGAGCAAAGACGGGGCATGAACCCTTCACGTCTGTTTATTATCCGACCAGTAGCGACCTCACTGCTAATGGTCGCCATCCTGTTTTCAGGAATTCTGGCCTACAGTTTATTGCCAATTTCCGCCCTACCGGAGGTTGATTACCCGACTATTCAGGTGACCACTTTCTACCCTGGTGCCAGCCCAGACGTAACGACATCCTCAATTACCGCACCATTGGAACGCCAGTTCGGTCAAATGCCCGGCCTGAGCCAGATGTCTTCCAGCAGTTCAGGCGGTGCCTCAGTCATCACACTGCAATTCGGACTCAATCTCAGTCTTGATGTTGCCGAACAAGGCGTGCAGGCAGCGATTAACGCTGCTAGTACTTTCTTGCCTAATGATCTACCGATGCCGCCGGTTTACAGCAAGGTCAATCCAGCTGATGCGCCTATCGTTACGCTGGCGATCACTTCCGAAACGCTGCCGCTGCCGAAAGTGCAAGACTTGGTTGATACACGCCTGGCACAGAAACTTTCGCAGTTGCCTGGCGTCGGCTTGGTGAGTATCGGCGGCGGTCAACGGCCTGCTATTCGCATCCAGGCTAATCCAAAAGCACTTGCCGCAAATGGTCTTAACCTCGACGATATTCGCACTGCTATCGGAAATGCCAACGTAAACATTGCGAAAGGAAGTTTTGATGGCGCGGCACGGGCCTCAACCCTGGACGCTAACGATCAACTCAAATCAGCAGAAGAATATCGAAATCTTATTATCGCCTGGCGCAATGGCGCAGCGATTCGTTTGCGTGACATTGCTGACACCATTGATGGTGCCGAAAACACACATCTTGCTGCTTGGGCTGACCAGACTCGGGCTGTGATCCTGAATATTCGGCGTCAACCCGGGGCAAATGTCATAGAAACGGTGGATCGTATTCAAAAGCTTTTGCCGCAACTACAAGCTTCGTTACCTGGCTCTATCAATGTCAAAATTCTCACTGATCGAACGACGACAATTCGTGCCTCGGTGAAAGATGTCCGCTTTGAGTTGATGCTTTCTGTCGCGCTGGTAGTGATGGTGATCTTCCTGTTTTTACGTAGCGTGTATGCCACCATCATTCCCGGCATTGCCGTGCCGCTGTCGCTTATCGGCACTTTTGGCGTGATGTATCTGGCTGGTTTCAGTATCAATAACTTGACGCTGATGGCGCTGACGATTGCTACCGGATTTGTGGTGGATGATGCAATCGTAATGATCGAGAACATTACGCGTTATATTGAAGCTGGCGAATCGCCCTTGCAAGCGGCGCTCAAGGGGGCCGAGCAAATAAGTTTTACCATTATTTCGCTGACTTTTTCGCTGATCGCTGTGCTGATTCCACTGCTGTTCATGGGAGATGTTGTCGGCCGCTTGTTCCGTGAATTCGCTATCACATTGGCGGTGGCGATTCTGATTTCTGCTGTGGTATCACTTACCCTCACGCCCATGATGTGTGCAAAACTGCTGCGCCATGTACCGGCTGCCGAGCAAGGTCGGTTTTACCGCAAGAGCGGCGTTTTTTTAGATAGCGTAATTGCGCGTTACGGTGTCATGCTTAACTGGGTGCTGGATCGTCAGTTTGCCACGTTACTGGTGGCTGGATCCACACTTGGTCTTAGCGTTATGCTCTATATAATTGTTCCAAAAGGGTTTTTTCCAGTGCAAGACACCGGGGTAATTCAAGGCATGACTCAAGCCCCTCAGTCTATTTCTTTCGCGGCAATGGCCGAACGACAACAGGCGCTCGCTCAGGTTGTGCTGAAAGACCCTGCGGTTGAAAGCTTGTCGTCATTCATTGGCGTTGATGGCA
This sequence comes from Candidatus Nitrotoga sp. BS, assembly GCF_927797785.1. Taxonomy (GTDB): domain Bacteria; phylum Pseudomonadota; class Gammaproteobacteria; order Burkholderiales; family Gallionellaceae; genus Nitrotoga. Next base: position 16,947 of record NZ_CAKMLL010000115.1, read on the forward strand.
CGAATGCCACACTAAACAGTGGTCGCATGCTGATTAACCTCAAACCGAAGAGTGAGCGCAACGCGGACGCCAGTGGCGTGATTCGTCGTTTGCAAAATAGTCTGGAACAGGTGCATGGAATAGAGATGTACATGCAGCCGGTACAGGATTTAACGATAGAGACACGGGTAAGTAGCACTCAATATCAGTTCAGTATCGCAGACGTCAATCCTGACGAGCTGGCCGAATGGGCGACCAAAATGCTGGAGCGTCTGCGCAAATTGCCGGAGCTCATTGATGTTGCCAGCGACGTTCAAAATCAGGGCTTACAGGCTTATGTCGAGATCGACCGTGACACCGCTAGCCGGTTTGGCATAACGCCTGCGGCCATAGATAACACCTTATACAATGCCTTTGGTCAGCGATTAATCTCAACCATATTCACCCAATCCAGCCTATATCGCGTAGTGCTGGAAGTTAAGCCTGATTCTCAGCGAGGGCCGGAGGCTCTCAATGGGATTTACATCGTATCACTGGATGGTAGTCAAGTGCCGTTATCGTCGATTGCCCGTATTTCAGAACGTTCAACACCGCTGTCTATAAACCATATCGATCAGTTTCCAGCCGCCACTATTTCCTTTAACTTGGCGCCCGGTGCCTCGTTGGGCAACGCAGTGAAGGCTATCCGTGCTGCGGAACTAGAAATTGGACTGCCGGCTAGTGTTCAAACCAATTTTCAGGGAGCTGCCCTGGCGTTCCAAGCTTCTCTGAGCAACATGTTACTGCTGATTTTTGCAGCTATCATTACCATGTACATTGTTCTGGGCGTGCTCTATGAGAGCTATATACACCCAGTCACAATTTTGTCTACTCTACCTTCTGCCGGAGTCGGGGCATTACTAGCGCTGATGGTGTCGCGTACTGACCTTGGAATAATCGGCATTATAGGTATCATTCTGCTCATTGGCATTGTTAAAAAAAATGCCATCATGATGATCGACTTTGCGTTGGATGCAGAGCGTAAACATGGCAAAACACCACGCGAAGCAATCTATGAAGCCTGCTTGTTACGTTTCCGGCCGATTCTGATGACGACTATGAGTGCCTTGCTTGCCGCGCTTCCATTGATGCTCGGTACCGGTGTCGGGTCTGAATTACGCCACCCTCTAGGGATCACGATGGTGGGAGGATTGCTGGTCAGCCAGATGCTGACTCTGTTTACAACGCCGGTCATTTACCTTGCTTTTGATAAGTGTGTGCAGCGCTTCAGATCTCCCCCAGTTGTCGACCATGCTTAAGGTGTAACCCGGTCTTGTTGCCATGAATCTACCTGAAATTTTCATAAATCGTCCGGTTGCCACAACACTATTGGCGCTAGGTATCGTATTGTCGGGGATAATTGCATTTACGTTGCTTCCTGTAGCATCCTTGCCCCAAGTAGATTTTCCAACAATTTCGGTACGGGCATCATTGCCGGGGGCAAGTCCGGAAACGATGGCTGCCACGGTAGCCACACCGCTTGAACGATCGCTTGGTCTCATCGCGGGCGTGTCTGAAATTACCTCGTCCAGCACGCTGGGTTCAACTCGAATCTCTTTGCAGTTCGATCTTGACCGCGACATTGATGGCGCTGCACAAGACGTTCAGGCGGCAATAAACGCGGCTCGAAATCTGCTGCCCACGGGCCTTCCCGGCAACCCAGACTACCGCAAATCCAATCCGGCCGCTGCGCCCATTATGATTCTTTCTCTTACCTCAGATTCGATGAGTCGAGGGCAGATGTATGATGCGGCATCAACTATCCTCGCTCAAAAAATAGCTCAGGTGGAAGGGATGGGTGAGGTGACTGTAGGCGGCAGTTCGCTACCTGCCGTGCGCGTGTTGCTCAACCCGAATGTCCTGAACAAATTTGGCATAGGTGTTGAGGATGTCCGTGCTGCAATCGTTGCCACCAACGCTAACAGGCCCAAAGGTTCACTTGAGAATGGAGACCGTCACTGGCGGATATTGGCTAACGATCAAGCCAAAACTGCTGCTGAATATAGTCCGGCAATCGTAGCTTATCGTAACGGTGCACCCGTCCGTCTTGCCGATATTGCCCAGGTCGTGGATTCGGTACAAGACATTCGAAATGCCGGGCTAGTCAATGGTAAACCGGCAGTGATGCTGATTCTGCGTCAGGAGCCGGGCGCCAATGTCATTGAAACGGTAGATCAAGTGAAGAAATTGCTACCGCTATTGCGTGCTTCTATACCGGCGGCAATGACCCTGACACTGGTGTCGGATCGCACGCCAACTATTCGCGCATCAATACGGGAAATCGAGCATACACTGTTGATTTCAATCGCCCTGGTGATGTTGGTTGTATTTCTGTTTCTGCGGGACGTCCGGGCTGCTCTAATCCCAAGTGTCGCGGTTTCTGTATCGTTGATCGGCACCTTTGGCGTGATGTATATGGCAGGTTTCAGCCTAAACAATATCTCGCTTATGGCTCTGACTGTCTGTACCGGATTTGTGGTGGATGATGCGGTAGTGATGCTGGAAAATATTTCGCGCCACATCGAGAACGGCGTTTCGCCATTTAAAGCGGCCGTACAAGGGGCGCGCGAGGTGAGTTTCACGGTATTATCAATGAGTCTGTCCTTGATCGCCGTATTCATACCGATTATGTTAATGGGCGGTATCGTCGGGAGACTGTTTCGAGAATTTGCGATCACGCTATCGGCGGCCATTCTGGTGTCTCTCGTGGTATCGCTTACTGTGACACCCATGATGTGTGCACGGCTATTGCGTCCACGCTCGGTGTCACCGCAAGGACGTTTCTATCGGGTAAGTGAGCGTATCTTCAATGCGCTATTGAACGGCTACCGCGTATCGCTCGATTGGGCACTCGCACACAGCCGCATCATGCTGTTCATACTGCTAGCCACGGTTTGCCTTAATATTTATCTTTATATCGCCATCCCCAAAGGCTTTTTTCCGCAGCAGGACAGCGGCCGACTGACTGGCGGTATTCAGGCAGACCAAAGTATTTCTTTCCAAGCTATGGAAGAAAAACTTGCTACTTTTGTTAAGATTGTCAGCCAGGATCCTGCGGTGGAGAGTGTCGTTGGTTTTACCGGAGGAGGGCAGGTCAACACTGGACGAGTGTTCGTAGGGCTAAAGCCTTTGGCTGAACGTCAGTTGTCCGCTGACAAAGTTATCGCGCGGTTGCGCCGTAAACTCGCCCATGAACCCGGTGCTAAAATGTTTCTGCAATCGGTTCAGGATATTAGAGTCGGCGGGCGAGCCAGTGACGCGCAATATCAATACACGATCCAGGCAGACAGGATTGATGAATTGCGTACTTGGGAGCCCCTCATCCGCCAGGCATTACAATCGCTACCGCAAATTACAGACGTCAATACCGACCAACAAGACAACGGTAGGCAGACCTCCCTCATCATCGACCGCGATGCTACTGCGCGGCTGGGATTAACGCAGAGGCTGATCGATACGACATTGAACGATTTGTTCGGCCAGCGCCAGGTATCAACGATATATAACCCATTGAACCAGTATCGAGTGGTTATGGAAGCTGCCCCGCAATATTTACAGAGCCCGGAAGCACTGAAGGACGTGTTCATCAGTGCCCCCGGAGGGTTGCAAGTACCACTGGCCGCATTTGCTCGCTGGGAAGAGACGGCAACGCCACTGGTTGTTAATCATCAGGGCCAATTTGCCGCCTCGACGATTGCATTTAATCTCCCTATAGGCGTGTCGCTTTCAGAAGCTACGCGGGAAATTGAGAATGCAATGGCAAGGATCGGCGTACCTGTTTCTGTGCATGGTAGTTTTCAGGGTACAGCTAAAGTTTTTCAGAAGTCGCTCGACAATCAACCACTACTCATCCTTGCCGCCTTGGTTGCAGTGTATCTTGTGCTTGGTATACTTTATGAGAGTTACATTCATCCTATCACCATTCTTTCGACGCTACCGTCGGCGGGAGTAGGAGCCCTACTAGCGCTGCTAGCATTCAAGATGGATTTTAGTATTATGGCGTTGATTGGCGTCATCCTCTTAATCGGCATTGTCAAGAAGAACGCGATCCTGATGGTTGACTTTGCGCTTGAAGCCGAACGACAGCGTGGTTTGAGTCCACGTGATGCGATCTATGAAGCCTGTCTATTACGTTTCCGTCCAATCATGATGACCAGCATGGCCGCCTTGTTTGGCGCACTACCGCTCGCCTTGGGCTCGGGCATGGGGGCTGAAATGCGCCAACCTCTGGGAATCTCTATTGTCGGTGGGCTGATTTTAAGTCAATTGCTAACGCTGTACACGACACCCGTCGTCTATCTATACCTTGATCGTTTTCGGCTATGGTGTCAAAAGATATGGAAACAACGGCCCCAAGTTAAGTCACTGAAAACTGCACAACGAACAGAATTATGACTAATTTAAAGGAGTTGAAAGCAACTTCAGGAGTTAATGTTGATAAAAACTGACTATATCATTTATGTACTGGCTTTTTTAAGTTTAAGCGGATGTGCCGTGGGCCCCGACTACAAACGACCTGAGGTTATAGCTCCAACCAACTACAAAGAAGAAGCAAATCATTGGAAATTGGCAGAACCGCGAGATCACGCGGTACGTGGCAAATGGTGGGAAATATATGGTGACATTCAGCTAAATGCGCTGGTAGAACAAGTATCAATCTCTAACCAAAACATTCAAAGCGCCGAAGCGCAATACCGGCAGGCGCTCGCTCTTCTTGGTGTTGCACGCGCACGATACTTGCCAACAGTAACTGGCAGCTTTGCTCATACTCGGGGACAAGGCACAAGCTCAACCAACTCAGGGGTAACCATTCCCGGTAACCCTTCCGCAGCGATTACCGATACGAATCGGTTATTATTGAATGCCAATTGGGAAGTCGACTTGTGGGGACGAATAGGACGCGCCGTTGAATCAAATCGAGCTTCAGCTGAAGCCAGTGCCGCAGACCTGCAATCTGCACTGCTAAGCATTCAATCTACGTTGGTGCAGACTTATTTTCAATTACGAATCAATGACGCACAAGGTAAATTGTTGGAACAAACAGCCATAGCCTATGAGCGGTCGCTGCAAATTACTCAAAATCGTTATGAAGCTGGCATGGTGGGACGCTCCGATATTGTTCAAGCAAATACGCAATTAAGGTCTACCCAAGCTCAAGCGATAGATCTTGGCGTGCAGAGGGCACAGCTTGAACATGCGATCGCCGTGCTGATCGGCAAAGCCCCATCCAATTTTTTGCTCAAACCAAGTTTAGTCCTGCCAAAGTTGCCAGAATTTCCTGCCGGTCTTCCGTCAGAATTGCTGGAGCGTCGTCCTGATATTGCAGCAGCGGAACGCCGCGTTAAGGCTGCCAATGCTCAGATTGGCGTTACCCAAGCTGCATTTTTTCCATCTCTCATCCTTGGCGCCTCCACGGGTTATCAAAGTTCACTGCTTTCCAATTTAATATCTCTGCCAAGGCGGGTATGGTCTATTGGACCGAATATTGCGGCCACATTGTTTGACGGGGGAGTGCGGTCATCACAAAAAGAGCAGGCTATTGCTTTATTTGACAAAAGCGTTGCTGATTATCGACAGATTGTTCTAGCTGGATTTCAGGAAGTCGAAGACAATCTTTCGACATTACGCATCCTGAATAATGAAGCCAAGGTACAACGTGAAGCGACACAGTCTGCGCAGGAATCCGTTACGCTATTTAATAACCAGTACATAGCAGGAACAGTAAGCTACTTGAATGTAGTCACGGCACAAGCAACAGCGCTGGATGCGGACATACGCAGCCTCAATATCACTGGCCGAAGCCTGGTTGCCAGCGCAGCTTTGCTCAAAGCACTGGGTGGGGGCTGGCCCGACGCTGATACACCCCAGCAGCAAACCTCTCGGAAAGGGGTATAGCGTGAGCGAATATGAGGTGTTGCCGAAATTGCTTTTATCCAGGAGGGGAGGGGGTTGATTAATCAGGAGAAGGCTAGGCTACCTTCTGGCAGTCTGTCGGACTTAAAGGAAGTGGGCTGCCAAGCCTGCACCTTTTTTGATGGCGCGATCCAAGGTATCTTTCGGCATAGAGGCTTTTTTGGCTTGCTCAACTACTAGACGCAAACATGAATTTGAGCCAATGTCAGCCCCGCCCTTTGCGGCCACCATGATTTCTTTGGCCAGCGAGCGTCTGCAAAGCAAGGGGCTGTAATTCGGCGATTTCTTGTCCCCGCACATCACTTAGCGATGTTGGATACCCCATGCTGAGATGGTAATGCGTGGCTCGACTCCCCACACTTCGCCCACTGGGATGTATTGAATGATGCAGACTTAACATGCTAGGATGCCGTTATGAAAAGAGCACTTGCCAATGCGCTTGAGAATAAAGCAAAGCCTGTGAAGGCAGGCGCGCGCGGGTCTGTGCATCTTGCAAAAATAGTAGCGGCAAATCCCTCTTACAGCAAAGCAGCTCGCCAAGCTGCTTTTAGCAAGGTGGCCAGCCAAATGCCTGTTGCGAAAGCCGTGTCTCAGGCGAAGCTCATTTCAAAGGTCAATCCTGCCGAATTCCGCATCGTTCGCATGCCTGGCTAAACTTTGGCTGCCGGTTATGATTGGTTTCAGCCGAGCGACCTACCAAAATTTTTCCACGCGCTCCAGAAGGCAACTCAGCCAGCCATCCTGGTTTGGGGGCAATCCCTGACATTCTGGGTCGATTATTTTAAAATCCCCGCACCCCCAAGTGACACGCCGTATCTCACGCAGGACGCTGATGTTTTAGCCACAAAGCATGATGCTCGAATCGTTGCAACAAAATTGCAATGGATACTCCGCATTCTGGAGCCGGACGACCATACGCCAAACACAGCCATTGTTACTTACAAAACACCAGATGGACGCACGCTATTTATTGACTTCATTGGAACGTTGATCGGACTATCCAACGAAGAAATCAGAAAGCTCGCTGTCAAGCTTGAACACCCCGACTATGGATCTATACGCATTCTCCACCCGACCCTTGTTCTCAAAAGTCGCATCGTTAACCTGCATCGTCTATCCTCCAAGCGCGACACGAATGGCATTGAGCAAGCACATTTAGCCGTGTTGGTCGCTAAGGCATTTTTCGAACACTATGTCGCATCAGGATTCGCCGGTAAAAACCCCGACCGTTATCTGATAGATCGAGTTGTATGGCTGGAAAAACTAGCACTCTCAGATGCCGGAATGTTCGTTTTTACGCAATGGGGAATTGATGTCATGGGAGCTGCCCCGATAGAAACAATAACCAATAAAAATTTTCATGCCAAACATTGGCCTCGCCTTGATGCCCGAGTTCAATCCAAACGGGATCGCAAAAAAGCAGCAACTTGAAAAAAGACGCAAGTGCAACGCCATGACTGAAACGCTCCCACAAGACGATAATGATATTGATGATAGTGTAGACGATGAAATTTACGCATGTCTTCACCTCACTGAACCAAAGGTTTTTTTCTTTATGCTGGTGCTGGCTCTGGCAAAACGCGATCACTGGTGAATGCGATAAATCGTGTTCGTCGTGAATATCAGAGGACGCTACTGCTTCAAGGGCAACACATAGCCGTGATTACCCAAAGAAATGGCGGCTTCTCGGCTAAAGCAACCGTTTACTGCCAGCAGAAAAGGACGATCAATGAGCGTCAACCGCGTCGGGCCGCTTCGATCGCAGCGATGTCGATCTTTCCCATCTGCATCATCGCCTCGAAAGCGCGCTTGGCCGCCGCGCGATCAGGATCGGCGATCGCTTCAATGAGGACGCGTGGCGTGATCTGCCACGACAGGCCCCACTTGTCCTTGCACCAGCCGCATTCGCTTTCCTGGCCGCCGTTTCCGACAATCGCGTTCCACAATCGGTCGGTTTCGGCTTGGTCGTCGGTCGCAACCTGGAAGGAAAAAGCCTCATTGTGCTTGAACTCCGGACCACCGTTCAGGCCGATACAAGGGATGCCAATCACGGTGAATTCGACCAGCAAGACGTTGCCCTGCTTGCCAGCGGGATAGTCACCTGGCGCGCGATGGATCGTTCCCACCGTGCTGTCCGGGAATGTTTCGGCATAGAACTGCGCGGCTTCTACTGCGGTGCCGTTGTACCAAAGACAAATCGTGTTCTTGCTGACCACTTTAGTTCTCCTATGGGTGACCAATAAATAGTTTAAACCATGAAGACTGCCCGATTTCTTGGGCAATTGGCGTTCCTTAAGGTGACGCACTCGCGCGCTCTGCTTTCAACTGTGCGCCCATGTCTGTTCTCTTCTGTGATGGTTGATACAAAAATCGTTGAGGGCGCATCTTGCCTCAAGCGGCGTGGTGGTTCAACCCAGAATGGCCGATATTGCAAGACCTCGTCATTCCCGCGCAGGCAGGAATCCAGCGATTCTATTCAAATGCCTTTGGAAAAATCAATGGGAACAGATTCGATTGGTGGTTTTGTTTTTGACTTCCTCAGACCGTCGATGTGTTTGGGGCTTTATCGATCAATTCTGACCCCTACTGATTATCTTTGCAACATGTGCAATTTGCGGTGGGTATTTGCATATGAATTCAAACACAACGGATCATATTGAGAGGAATCGTGATGGTGGTTCTGGTAATGTAGAAAATGGGCAACTAACACATTCTTATTGCAATTCTACCTACAAACAATGAATTGCTTAAGAGACCAGCCGTTCTAGTGAGAGAACCCTAGGTGTACAAACTCTGCTATGCTTTAAAACGGCAACGGCATGATGACCGGTCGCGGAAGATTTCCGTGGGTTTGAGTTCGAACCCGTACATTAAGACCTTACTATATCCATCACGTCGTTGCCGCCCATATATGACGATAGCGAAACTAAAAGAATTAAAATCCCTAGACGATGTCGCTCGTGCGTGCGGCGTCGAGTTCGACTTCATCGAGGCTTACTCGAGCAGCCAAAACCAGAAATCTTTCTTCAATGTGCTGAAATTGCCCAAGCATGGGCGGCGGCGCAAGGGCGAGTACCGAATTGTCTTCGAAGCGCGCGAACAGCGACTGGCTGCTTTTCATCGCTCCATATCGATGATTGTGACCAATAGCGCAGTCTTCGGCGAACATGTTCAAGGTTTTATGAAGAAGCGTTCTACTCGAACTAATGCGGAGAAGCACCTCGCTGCAAAGGTGCTGCTGCACGCTGACATCAAAGGGTTCTTTGATGCCATCACTACCGAGCAGGTTAGGAACGCTTTTGTAACAGAGGGGGCCGCTGTTCGCATGGCAGATGTGCTCGCTAAGGCATGCACCATCGACGGACTGCTACGGCAAGGCACGCGCTGTAGCCCAACCATCGCAAACTTGATCTGCTTTGACATGGACCAGTCGTTCTTGCGTCTGGCACACTCGCACAACTGCGTCTATACACGGTACGCAGACGACCTGACTTTCTCAGGTGACCAAGTGCCTTCCGACGACTCGGTAAAAGAAATTCTTGAAAGCCGAGGTTTCAAGCTTCGCGACGACCAGTGTTACCGCCAATACAGGGGGCGGAGCCAGTACGTGACCGGGCTGACCATTGCCGATCCGAACCAGCCGAGGCTGCCAACAAGACTGAAGCGCCGTCTGCGGCTGATGATGTACTACATCGATAAGCACGGACTCGCCGACCACTGGAGGAAGGTAGGTGTCAATGATGTGATACAAGAGGAGGCTTGGCTTAGGGGAATGCTCAAGTACGCGGGCTCAATTGAGCCAAAGTTGGTTAACCAGTGGTGGCAAATTTTTGGCGAAGCGTGGTCTAATCGTACATCTTACGAGCCTATTCCCGGCAACGAGGAACACTAAGGCAGTGGGTTTGAATCTCGCTTATGCTTCTCGCCTGTGATCACGTTCTCGGCGTACCTGATGCGGGTGCGAAGGTTCTCAAACAGGTTGGCGGTCTCCGCATTTTCTGGCGCAGACAGATGCCGGGCGCAAGCCTGAGCTATCAGCGCAGCAAGTTCCTCTAGCACTGAATATTTATTAGTACCGGGCCGCGGAACATCGACGGCGCGATGATAAGCCGAAAGCACTGTTTCTGTGGCTAGCTTGAGGTAGGTAGGCATGTCGGCTAGGCGGGTGTGTACCTGCTCGAAGCGTTCGCCTTTCTTACTCAGCCGATGCACTAGCGGATCGACGAAGAATTTGCTTATCCTTTCTTCTCGGGACAGCTTGTTGAACGCTTCCTTGGGGCCGTAGTACATGTAAGCTGAGAATGACATTACGGCCAGTTCGCGAAGTACTAATGCTCTCGTGCCTAGGTCCTCTACCAACTGTTGCAAAGATGTGCTCTGAGCACGCTTCTTTGCTGCTGCGTTGACCAAGGAGTCCTGCTGAATCAACACTGGAATCTTCTGAAGTTGCTGACGCAAGCGGTCCGGTGCGTCAGTCACGAGATACACACTTGCGCAGACCGGTGCATCGGCATCGGCATCTAGGTACACCCCAAATGTTGAGAGGGCTAAATGCACTGAGGTATCGGCTCTGTGCTCCGGCGATACAGCCTCGATGTTCTCTGAAGGAAGTGGGTGCGAAGCTTTTATGATCGCTTTCGTAGGTAGCGAGGTGGCCGCTTCCACCTCGCGGATGAACGCAATAAGTGATGCGTGAATTGCCGCACTGCGGTCTTTCGGCTTGCAAATCGTAATGTGGTCGGCCTCAATAGGAATGCCGACTTCTCCGGGGATGTGCGCCCAAGAACTCATAGGCGAAACGATAGTCACGCCCGGTAACAATCGTCCTCCCAACCACCACGGTAACCTGACGGGCTGGGTTTCCATGAAGATGCGCGTCTTGAAGCCAAGGTCTGTGCGCAGATTCAAAAAGTACTGGTTCAGGACCTCCAAGTGTGAGTCGTCCAAACGTAGGTCGCTCACCTGCGGGTTCGCTCTCATGAGATGAGCCCAAGCCACGATCGTAGCCAGCTTCGAGCCGAAGTGCGGCGTACCCACAAACGCGATTCCCTTGATGTTGCGGGCAAGTTCCTTATGGCGTTCGACATCCCGCGACATCCCTTGCTGCAAAGCAGTCTTTATGACCAACCCGCCGAGGCTGTGCCCTATTAGGATAAGCGGCCCGCCTAAGAGCTTGGGTTCGTTGCTTAGGCGCTCTAAGACTGCGGTCGCCTGTCGGGAAAGCGCCATGGCATCTGCCTTCCAGCGGGTCATTGCCGCGCCATATCCTAGCAGCCACACTGGACAGCCAGTATCCTCGCCGACCCATCGTGGCCAGAGTGTGCTCTTGTCCTCAGGGTCTGCCATCCAGGTCTTGCGAATGTCTCCGTCTAATCCATGGATAAAGACAAGTCGCGGCTTACCAGTGGTCTTCAACGGCTCGTGTATAGAAATTAGGTTCGCCATACTTTTCTCTCGCTTTGAACACCAGTTTATCTGGCTCAATTTGCTAACATTCTAAGGCTAGCATGATTTGCACCGGCCCATGGCAAACGTAACTGAGCTTTAGCGAATTAGGCGACGTCGTGTTGTACCGATTAGTATTTTTCAGCATCGGTTTTTTCAGTGTATCTGAAAACAATCTGCTTATTGGTGGTATGAACTATCACTACGTTGTCTTAATGCATTGCCACTTGATTGATTCTCTTTGGTCTAACGGTCGTTTCTTGTCGAAAGTGACTATTCGGAAAAAAATGAAAGCGGGCATCCAAGCAGGCTGCACCGACAGGAAATTGCCACAGACCGCTCAGGCCAAAAAGCCGACTAACGATAATACTGATTCTCGTTAGTCAGCTTTATCCATTTACATCAACAGTAAACGGTGCATAGGTATGTAAATAGGTTGATTAAAAGGCCTGCGCCTCGGGGGGTGTCATCCTGTGGAGCAGGAATTCTTCACGGCACGCTGCGAGATCACCCCCCACTGTTTGATCTGATAGTCGATCCATTGGCGTTGCAGGATGAATACTTCATACGCATTATGCAGCTCGCTTTTCCGCGTCCCGCATAATGCGTATGCCGACGCGCGCCAGATCGCCTAATGCACCAGGTTTTTCGATGCCGACTACGACCCGGCTGCAATGCCATTCGGTTAACATGCGCTGGGCAACGTGCTCTGCTAAAGCTTCCAGCAATCGATAGCGACAGGGTGCAAGCCAATCGGCAAGCTGCCGCTCGATAAGAGTACGTGTCAGGCCAAGCGGGTGTACGCTTTCTAGTCGCAAATCGAAAACGAGCGGACGTGAGGCTGCCCGTTCCCATTCGTACACGCCGATGACGGTATACAACGTAATTCCATCATGTGCGAGCGTTTGCGCCATCAGGCTGCGGTGTTGCGCAGTGCATGCGCTACAGTAACCATGTTGCGCAGAGCCGATTCCACTTCCGGCCATCCGCGTGTTTTTAATCCACAGTCTGGGTTAACCCACAAACGCTCTCGCGGAATAACAGCACATGCTTTGCGCAACAGACGCAGCATTTCTTCCTGACTCGGCACACGCGGTGAATGGATGTCGTACACGCCTGGACCGATATCGTTCGGGTAGTGGAAGGCTCGGAAGGCTTCCAGCAGTTCCATATCCGAGCGCGATGTTTCTATCGTAATTACATCTGCATCCATCGCGGCGATGGCAGGCAAAATGTCGTTGAATTCTGAATAGCACATGTGCGTGTGAATTTGTGTGGTATCTCGCACGCCGCTGGTACTGATGTGGAAAGCTCGCACTGCCCAGTCGAGGTAATGCGCCCAGTCCTGCCGTTTGATCGGCAAGCCTTCGCGTAAGGCGGCTTCGTCAATCTGAATGATGCCAATGCCCGCCCGCTCCAAATCCTGTACTTCGGCGCGAATCGCCAGCGCGATTTGCAGGGCGGTAGCAGCGCGAGGAATATCGTTGCGCACGAATGACCATTGCAGAATGGTGATGGGTCCGGTGAGCATTCCTTTCATCGGTTTGTCGGTCAGGCTTTGCGCGTAGCAACTCCATTCGACGGTCATTGGGTGCGGGCGTGAAATGTCGCCATAGATGATAGGGGGTTTTACGCAGCGCGAGCCGTAGCTTTGTACCCAGCCGTATTGCGTAAAAGCAAAGCCTTTCAGTTGTTCGCCAAAGTATTCCACCATGTCGTTGCGTTCGGCCTCTCCATGCACCAGCACGTCGATCCCCAGTTCTTCCTGCTTGGCCACTACATCGCGGATTTCTGCCTGCATTGCCGTGCGATATTGCTCCTCGCTTAGTTTGCCTTGCTTGTAGCTCGCGCGAGCATTGCGGATGGCTGCGGTTTGGGGGAAAGAGCCGATGGTAGTGGTCGGGAAAGCAGGCAGCTTGAATTGTGCTTGCTGTGCAGCGATGCGCTGGGCAAACGGCGTAGAGCGTTTTTCATCGGCAGATTTCAGGGCTGCAACACGCTGATGCACTTCACGATCATGTCGCAGCGGCGAGTACACGCGGCTTTCCAATGCAGCATTGGCTTTTGCCAATTGAGGCGCGATGGAATCCTTGCCGTGCGATACACCGTGCGCCAGGGTGGCAACCTCCTCAAGCTTTTGTGTGGCGAATGCCATCCAACTTTTGACGGTTTTATCCAGTCCGGTTTCTTGTGCTAAATCCACCGGCACATGCAACAGGGAACAACTGGGTGCAACCCATAGTCGATCTCCCAGTATTGCGCGCAATTCTTCGAGGAGTGCTAAAGAAGCAGGCAAGTTGTTGAGCCAGATATTACGGCCATCTACAATACCTGCAGAAAGGATTTTATCTGCCGGGAAATTGCGGATAAAGGGTTCAGCTTGCTGCGGAGCGCGCACCAAGTCGATGTGCAGGCCGGCAACCGGCAAGGCTTTTAGCGCTTCAGCATGGTCTTCCACGCTGTCGAAATAGGTGGCGAGCAGAATTTTGGGGGCGTCCTGCGACAGGCTGGCGTAGGTGTGAGCGAGTGCTGCCACCCATTCCTGCGGTAAATCGAGTGCCAGCACAGGCTCGTCAATTTGCACCCACTCCACGTCTTGCGCTTTCAGGCGCTCCAGAATTTGCTTGTACACCGGAATTAGTTTGGGCAATAAATTCAGGCGGTTCAACCCGGCGTGTTTTTCTTTACCCAGATACAGGTAGGTGAGCGGGCCAATTAAGACCGGCTTGGCGTTGATCCCCAGTGCCTGCGCTTCACCTACTTCATCGAATAGACATGTGCTATTCAGGTGGAACTCGGCGGAATTCAGGAATTCCGGGACGAGATAGTGATAGTTGGTGTCGAACCATTTAGTCATTTCCATGGCGGGCTGTTGTGCATTGCTGCGCGCAAGCTGGAAATATTGTTCTAGTGTTGATGAACCTGTAAAACCGAATCGTTCGGGCGCAGCACCCAAGAGGACGGTCATATTCAACATTTGGTCGTACCATGCGAAATCCCCAGCCGGAATCAAAGTAATGCCCGCATCGCGCTGCACCGCCCAGTGCCGCGCTCGTAATTCTTTGCCGATGGCGAGCAGGGATGCTTCGTCCAATTGGCCATTCCAATATGATTCCAAAGCCTTTTTGAGTTCGCGTTGCGCGCCGATGCGTGGAAAGCCAAGATTGTGTGTAATCGCCATGATAATCCTCCGTTGGAAAGGATGGCATCTTCGGCAAATTCCTATTATTATGCAAAATCATAATTTTCGTATTCATCATTAAATTATTTAATAATGCTACCTCTACTGGAGTTACGCCATTTACGCATGTTGGAAGCCTTGGTCGGAAGCGGCAATTTGTCGCGGGCCGCTCAACGTTTACACCTAACGCAATCGGCAATTTCGCATCAGGTCAAACAAATAGAAGATCATTACGGCGTTCAATTGTTCGAGCGCAAGACCCAGCCTTTGCGACTAACGGCTGCCGGGCAGCGACTGCAAGTTTTGGCGGGAGCGGTGCTGGCACAGGTGGCAGAAGCCGAACGCGATATTGCACGCATCGCAGAAGGACAGGCCGGACGGTTGCGTGTAGCGGTGGAGTGCCATACTTGCTTCGAGTGGCTAATGCCCGCGATGGATGTTTTTCGTGAACATTGGCCGGAGGTTGAGTTGGATTTGGTATCCGGTTTTCATGTTGATCCGCTGGCACTGCTGCGCGAAGATCGCGCCGACCTTGCCGTAGTATCTGAGTACCGCCAGAACGGTATGACTTATCATCCTTTGTTCGGCTTCGAGATCGTCGGCATTGTTTCTTGTATGCACAAATTAGCGCAAAAAGAATTCCTCACTGCAGACGACTTTGCCGACGAAACGCTAGTGACTTACCCGGTACCTGAAGAGATGTTGGACGTTATCCGCAATTTTCTGAAACCGCGTGGTGTTGAACCGAAACGGCGCACCGCCGAACTGACCGTTGCGATTTTACAATTGGTTGCGAGCCGTCGAGGTATTTCCGCCATGCCGAACTGGGCGGTGCAAAGTTATTTGAAAACCGGCTACGTGCAAGGCATGCGTCTGGGTAAGGAAGGATTGTTTGGTGAATTGTATGCAGTCACACATAGGGAGGCTGCGCAAGCTGCTTATATGCAGGATTTTTTGGAAACCGTGCGGACTGTCAGCTTTAACCGCTTACCGGGGCTGATACCTCTAGCAGCCTGTCGGACTTAAAGGAAAGCGGCTGAAAATTGAGCGGAGAGGTATATATTTCGCCGATTTTTTGGGCAATAGAACAACTATTACCCTGCAAAATCATCAAGTGGGGTAAGCAGGCATTTCGCCGTAAGGCGAAAGCTCGCAAAATCTACCCTCGCTCAGCTCAATTTTCGCTACGATTCTTTAAGTCCGACAGGCTGCCAGGAGCGCACACCACCGCCGTAACAAGAAAAACCGACAAAGTAGTCATGCCCACAATAATCACACCGCAATGGTTATTTTTTTTGGAAGCTGATGTTTTTTTTCATGCGTTGTGCCACGAATAAGCGAAATTCTTCCATCACCACAACCATTTCTTCTCTCGATGTAGGGATGGGATACGAGGCTTCGACAAATTCGATCTCAATATTTCCGTCATGTGTCAATGCGACTCCCAAAAAAAGCAGAGGGATGGATGCTTTGTACGAATATTCAAAAATATTGGGGGATAGAAACAGAAAGTCATTTTGAAAATTTTCATCTGGTGCATGGTCGCAGTAAATCAGAACAATCTCATCGTTGGCTAGTGCTTTGCGGACTTTGAAAAGTGATTTTGCATCAGATTTAATTAGGCGTAGGGGCTCGGTGCAACCCCAATTCCAACCATAGGCATTTTTTCTAGGACCGCCATCAGAGATACTCGTAACGGGTAATCCGTGTTTTTCTAGAAAACCAAATACGGCCATGGTTAAACCAAAATGAGCGCTACATAGTATGAATCCACCGTATTTACGGTGATATTCCAACAGCGCCTGTTCGTTAGGACTACGGAAGGGGATTTCGATATAAGCGTAGCGAGTTATGGCAGAAAGAATAAATTTTAAGAGCGTTGTTTTATTGAAGAATGATTTCTGGTGTCGACGAAAAACTAAGCGATCAACAAAGGCAGCCAAGGGAAAAAACCATTTGACCCAAAGAAGTGCAGCCCAATAGCACTGATGAGGAGTGCACATCTTGGCAATAACGAACCCTGAAACTGTAATGAAAATTTCAATAAGTTTCTTGAATAATTTTTTTACTATTTCCAACATTTGTATGGGACTTGTGTTTGGGAGAAAAGATAGTGTTTGAGATTGCACAGTCATTGCAGCGGCCTGCTTGTTCAATGGTAATCCTGACCCAGTCCGACAGCGCCTTGGTCGTGCACTTCAATTCCTTGAATGTAGCACTGGTAGCGGCTTATCGGTGCTGAGATTTTTTGCCCAGGCTTGCACTGAGTTATGGTCGATAGCTTGTCCTGCTTCAACTTTATTCATTCATTCTAGGGTCATGCGCCTACGCTGTTCTTCTTGGTCTTCCAAATCCGAGAACACCTGTTTCACAATCCATCCACAGGAACGCTCCACACGGGTGGCAATTTGATCCATCATCTCTGCCATTGGAACGTGTCTGTTAGAATTTTTGTATCCATTAAAGTCTCTTTAAATCGTAAATAATCATAGTGATTAAGTATGATGATTGCAACCAATCAACGTGATAGATATAGTCAACTGTGAATTCGAAGATACAGTGAAGAATGGGATATTGCTCGGGCTTCCTTGGCAAGCGATCTCAATGGTGTGCTCAATCATCCGACCTCTTAAGTAAGCCTTTTGTACTAGAAAATAAAATAAGATTTATAGAAAGTGTCATCGAAAATGAAGGTGTGCCCATCGTCGAAAACTCAGTCGTGGAGCCATCTATACCGTTACCATTGCATACCTGTAAGTTTTATCGGGCTAGCACTCCGGTACAAGTTATAAAAATCATTATCATTAGGCAAAGAACGTATAAATATAATTGTTATTCAACTAGTTATTGTGTTATTTTTATGTTAAAGATGAAATCAATCGTTTACTACTTGGCAAAAAATTCGCCCTGAATTTAATTCTATGATTACGGATTAAATGATCACCAATACCTGTTGACATTATTTAACGAGGACGGAGATTGATAAATGCAAGCTCAAATTAGATTTATATTAAGGCGTATCAAAGAGAAGCTGTGGGTAAAACCACTTTTTATTTGTCTGCTTTCCATTGCAGCTGCATTTTTAGCTCAGCTAGCCGATCAAATGGCCTTATTTCAAAAGGCTCCTGAAGTAACCTCAGAATCAATCAAAATGTTATTGTCGACCATTTCCTCCAGCATGTTAGTGATGGCAGTATTTGCCGTTGGGTCTATGTTGTCGGCCTACCAGTCGGCCAGTAGTGCTGCAACACCTCGTGCTTTCACGCTAGTGCTAGCAGACGATGTCTCACAAAATGCGCTTTCCACTTTTATTGGCGCATTCATTTTTAGTATCGTTGCTCAAGTTGCTTTAACCAATGGTTACTACGACAGAGCCGGACGATTTTCCTTGTTTGTGATGACTGTCTTTGTTTTCGCGATAGTCATTTTTAATTTTATAAGATGGATAGATCGGATTGCTCACTTAGGGCGTCTTGATACCATTATCAAAAAAACAGAAAACGCTACCGAAAAAGCACTGTGCCGTCATTTAGATGCGCCTACATTGAGAGCCCTAAAGGCTCCAGGTCGCATAGACGGAGTGGCGATATATGCGCAGACTATTGGTTATATTCATCGAATTGACGTTGGCGCATTACAGAGTCTTGCTACCGAAAATGATTTATTTATTGAGGTTGCGTCCTTACCGGGCGCATTTGCAGCGCCGGATAGGCCAGTGGCATATATGCGATCGTCGCAGAGTACTTTAGCGGAGAAAATTGATACCCAAGGTATTGCCAAGTGTTTTTTTATAGGCAGTAACAGAACTTTCGACGAAGACCCTCGATTCGGGCTTGTTGTATTGTCGGAAATTGCGAGCCGAGCCTTGTCGCCTGCCATTAACGATCCTGGAACTGCAATAAGGATTGTAAATAGCTTCGTCCGGTTGCTGTCACAATGTGCTCAGAACTCAACGCAAGCAGAATCAAATCAAGTTGAGTTTGACCGAGTGGCTATTCCAGAGATTTTGTTAAGTGACATGTTCGACGATGCGTTTAACCCCATTGCACGCGATGGTGCCGGAGTCATTGAAGTTGTAATAAAACTACAAAAAGCTCTGTCGACATTGGCCGACCTGGGTAGCGCTCCAATGAAAGAGGCAGCCATAGGGCGTGCCAATTTGGTTTTTGCGCATGCCGAAAATGCGCTGAAGGTATCGGAAGAAATTGTAAAGCTTCGACTCGTGTCTGATTTTATTTTTCATCGCGAGTCGCGTTCATTGTAAAAACTTTAGTTGTTCTGGACAAAACAGAAAAATTCGTTTCGTCCGCTGAAATTAGTGCAAATTTAAATCGCACGTTTAGTGCGTTGAATTTTTGGCATGAAAATTGCTTGAATAATTTAGATTGTCACTATTCCATCTATATTGAGGTTGTCTAATTATCATGAATGCCTTGAACAAATCCAAGTGCCTGTTGTTAGATGAGATTCATAAATTACGTGCTGAGCTAGCCGCTGTCAAGCTAACGACAGAAAATCGCACAAGTGAACTTTATAAAAGAGTAGACCTGTTCTCTCTGGCTACGCGCGGGGCTAATGATGGGTTGTGGGACTGGAATCTTGAAACTGATGAAGTCTATTACTCACCTCGCTGGAAAAGCATGCTGGGTTATGGAGAGAATGAACTTGATAATAATTTAGAAACCTGGGCAAGTCTGGTTTATCCCGATGATAAGAGTATGGCGTTAGAAAAGGCTCAGGATTACATAGCTAGCCGATCAGATTCCTATGAAGTAGAAATGCGTATGCATCATAAAGATAGTCACAAAGTTGTTGTGCTATCCCGAGGGTTTCTTGTTACTCGCGAGTCTGATAATAAACCCATTCGTCTAGTTGGAACGCATGTCGATATAACAGAACGTAAAAAAGCAGAAGCATTTGATAACAACCATGCCGAAATTCTTGAGATGATTGCACTAGGGCGCCCGGCATCTGACATTTATGACGCCATAGCATTAATGTATGAAGGACGTCACTCTGGATTACGCTGCTCAATGCTCGAATTACATGGCAATAAACTCATGCATGGCGGAGCGCCAAGCTTGCCGAAGGAGTATTGTAATGCGTTGCACGGTATGGAAAATGGGCCCGGAGTTGGCTCGTGCGGAACCGCCACTTATACCGGTAAACGTGTTCTAGTTGAGGATATTGAGACAGATTGTAAGTGGGAAAAAATTAAACATATCGCACTACCTTATGGTCTGCGTTGTTGTTGGTCTGAACCCATTAAAAACTCCCATGGAGAAGTTTTAGGTGCATTTGGTATGTATTACAACCACCCTGCATTGCCTAATGAAGAGGAATCAAATGATCTGAAATCTGCGGCAAGGCTTGCTGGAATTGTCATGGAGCGGGATCAAGCTCAAAAGCGTATACGAGCGTTAGCCTATACCGATGAATTAACAGGACTTGCAAGTCGAGCCCATTTTTATCAGCACCTTGAAAAATTAATAAAAACATCTGACCGGCATAATCATCGTTTCGGTCTGCTATATATTGACCTGGATGACTTCAAAGATGTTAATGACAGTCTTGGGCATGATGCTGGTGACTTACTGCTCAAGATCATTGCTAAGCGTTTGGAAAGTACTTGTCGTGCAATTGATTATGTTGCACGTCTCGGTGGCGATGAGTTCTGTATTATCGCCGAAGAGATAGATGCTGACTATCACGCTGCCAATGTTGCGCAACGTTGTTTTGATGCCATATCACAACCCGTCGAGCTTGCTTCAAGAAAACTCACGCCGACTTGCAGTATCGGGATTGCACGCTACCCTGATGATGGAGAAGATATATCAACTTTATTAAAAGCTGCTGATATCTCTCTTTACGCTGCAAAGGAAAATGGAAAAAATCAATACGCCTTTTATAAACTGGAGTTTACCCGTAAAGCAGAGTACCGCTTCCAGATCGAGCAATGCCTCAGGGAAGCGATCGAAAAGCATCAGCTATCACTCGTTTATCAACCTCAAATTAAGCTAAAAACCGGTAAAATTATTGGTGTCGAAGCATTGTTACGCTGGCACCATCCACTACTAGGCCAAGTCCCACCAGCTGATTTTATTGCTACGGCCGAAAAAATTGGCATGATTAAATCACTTACCGAATGGGTATTGCGCACAGCCTGTAGACAAGCAGTTGCTTGGAAGAATGAAGGTTATCCTGGTCTGCGTATGGCCATCAATATTTCTCCAAGCCATTTTCTCGATTATGCAATTGTGCCACTAATTAATCGTATTATTGATGAGACAGGAATGGCTCCAGCTGAACTGGAGTTAGAAATTACCGAGATTGTTGTACAGAAAACGTATCCACAGCATCACTTAGTTTTTCAGGATCTGAAAGATCGGGGTATTCAACTGACAATCGACGATTTCGGAACAGGTTTTTCAGCTTTTGCTTCTCTTAAAAACCTTAATGTTG
This sequence comes from Candidatus Nitrotoga sp. BS, assembly GCF_927797785.1. Classification (GTDB taxonomy): domain Bacteria; phylum Pseudomonadota; class Gammaproteobacteria; order Burkholderiales; family Gallionellaceae; genus Nitrotoga. Next base: position 37,966 of record NZ_CAKMLL010000115.1, read on the forward strand.
ATTTCCTGAAAATAGACAAACACTTTGTTGATGATATGCTGGTCAATAATAAAATCCTGATCCTTATTAGTTCTATGATAGAAATGGGTCATAAGTTGGGATATGGAATCATCGCTAAAGGTGTCGAGACCTTAGAACAGTTAAATATTCTCACAAACCTTGGTTGCGAGACAGCCCAGGGTTATCTGTTTAGTGAACCTGTCAATGCCAATGAAATAACAAAATTGCTGAGCAGGTAGGTAACTAACAAAAAATAAACTATCGGCTGAGCTGGCGGACTATAGAAGTTTGATATTTCCTGGATTAACCGGAAATCTCACTTATCTGTGAACAGCCTACAGTTCAATAAAAGATAAAAATGCACAGGGCTATATGCGTAGCATCGAGTTAATCCATCCTCTTAAAATACTCCATCTAAGTTGTTGTTTTAAATAATTTCGATTGGATTGCCCTTCGGGCGATTTGGGCCTTGAACCGATAGCCACGCTAATTCTGTATTCCACTCAGATGCTGCTCGATAAAGGCGCAGCACTATTGAATTTGAACGGTAGACCCCAACAGAGGCTCACTATGCTGAAGAACATCACCTGGAGGATCATCGTTTTGTCATTGGTCACGATGTTGGAAGCTTGCATGTATCTACCATTATCCACGCAGGTATTCGATCCTGATTGTCAGGTTGTTGCGAATCACATGGTGCTTCAAGAAGTGCAAATTGCCGCCGTCCACCAGTGCGCGAATCAAGGCTGCCTCGCACTAGTTGTTGGCGCCGGTGCGGTCACAGCAGCTTCGGTTATCATCTCCGGCACGATCGTTATCGCAGGCAATATCGCTTACTGGTTCGAAAGAAGAGCCCAGTGTCAGACGCCTTAGTAGGCGCCACTCTGCTAGGCGGGAAGGGTGATCAATTCGAGTTAGAATGAATTGTCGGTATTACTTAAACTGCTTATATGGATCCAGAGAAGGCTTACTCACCTGTCAATCACAACCGTTATGGCTGGACAATATTGCAGAATGTTGCGCTGCCCTAAAATTACGGTCCAGTAAATTAACGGCTAAGGAAATGAAATGAGCGTGGCGCTGATGCTTGGCTATGCTTTCCGATATAGGCGACTTTACTGACATTGTGAAATGTATTACGTTAAGGTCACATAGATCACAGGAGGCGCATGCTCAGTCAAGAAGAACAATCACGCATTCGCGAGTCGATAAATGCCGTCTCGGTGCGTGCCTCTTGTTCCATACAGAAATGCACGAACGCTTGTCAGGCGCTCGCCTTTTTGAAGTCGCTGCACTCAAGCATTGACGCTGTCGTAAGTGAACCCACTGCTGTCCGGTTAAATGAATGGTCAAATCGCTGGAAGCCATGATTGACGGCA
>NZ_CAKMLL010000116.1 GCF_927797785.1 Candidatus Nitrotoga sp. BS
CATTCGTGCCAACAGTCGATTAAGTTCCAAACAGAATGGCGCACTACACTAGCAGCCTGTCGGACTTAAGGGCAATTTTATAAATCCCCTCGGTTTTTTCAAGCTCCGAAAGTTCACTTCGCCTAAAATAGACACAGACATTTGACGACCCCCAACCCGATAATTGTCAACCTAGTGTAGTGCGTCAAATAGATTGCATCTTATTAAGCTTAGCCTGAGCGCGCGTGACTTTTGCGAGGATATCGTTGGCTTTGGCTGTCCAGATGAACGGCTTAGGATCGCGATTATGCTTCACGATATACTGCTCAATCGTGCTGATCAAATCTGGAACGTTATGAAAGACACCGCGTCGTAACTGGTTCTCTGACAAGTCTCTAAAGAAGCGCTCGACCCTATTGAGCCAAGATGCGCTGGTAGGCGTGAAGTGCATATGAAATCGCGGATGCTTGGCAAGCTAGGTTTTTACTGCGGGATGCTTGTGGGTTGCGTCGTTATCGGCGATCAAATGTATCTCCCTTTTCTTGGGTGTGCTGCGATCAATCTGCCGCAAGAAGCGCAACCACTCTTGGTGACGATATTTTTTCATGCACTGGTCAATAATACTTTCATCGAGCGTGTTCATTGCGGCAAACAGGGTCGTCACGCCATTACGCGTGTAGTCATGGGTCATCGTTTGGCAGTGCCCTCGCTTGAGCGGCAAACCCGGCTGCGTCCGATCCAGTGTGAATCTGTGACTTCTCGTCGCAGAAGAAGACCACAGCATGTACGGGTGGGTTCAGATACAGCCCGACGATGTCCTTCAGTTTCTCGGCGAAGTGCATATCTTTCGGCACCTTGAACGTCACCACCCGATGCGGTTTAAGTCCGTGCGCGTGCCAGATACGCCGCACACTGGACTCGCTGATCAAGGCCGCTGTCGCCATGCGGCGCGTACTCCAATGAGTTGCATTTTCTGGTCGCTGATTAATCGTCATCTCTACGATCTGCTTCACTTTGTGCGCCGTGATCACAGTCCTGCGACCCGGTCGCATTTGATCGCGTTCGATCCCCGGCAATCCTTGTGCGATGAAGCGCTTCCGCCAGCGTCCCACCGTTCCACGCCAAACCCCAATCTCCGCGCCAATCTCTTGATCCGTTTTGCACTATGGCGCACTTCACTAGCGGATCGACTCATCCAGCAAGCAAGCTAAAATATAAAAACTTAACTTCCATTCAGACAACTATTAAAAGTTCTGCAATTATATGCATGGTTACTTGGGTTGGCGGTCGAGACATCTTCATCTTTTCTCAATTAAAAAGGTGGTGCACCTGCCACATGCCAAGTTATATATACAGCACCTGCTGCGCAGGCTAAGGTGGCAATAGACAGCAATAGCGATTGCAACCACAGCCATTTTTTTTCGGGAACCGAAATTTTGGCAGCTAGTGGAATTATGGCCAGTATAGGTAAGGCATACCATGGCAATTGTGCTGACAGCACTGCGAGGCAGCCAGTCAACCCAGCAATGAGTGACAACGGCAGGGTAAAGCTACGCCCGCATGGCAATCGGCTATTAAATAAAACTTGAAGCAGTAGGTATGCGCTTGCCGCTGCACCCAGCGCTAAACCGAACTGGCCAAGCAGGGCAGAAGCACCAAATAATGCAGCTCCCCCAGTGCCCAGTCCCAGTGCCATGCCTGCACTTCCAGCTCTTACTGGCGCTTCATGCAATGTATCCATCCAGAAAATCAGCCAACCGACATACAAAGCGAACCCGCCTCCCCAAAGCAACATGTGCGTCATGTCCTGCTGTTGTAAGATGCGTAACGCCATCCATACTGTCGCAACACCGCCCGCTATAGCGAGCATTAAGCGTAGCGGGCGCCAATTGAACCGAAATAGTGTTAGAGCAAGCAGTGCAGAGAGCAAGCCCAGCAGAACAATTTTGCGCGTAGAGGTGAGTGGCTCTATGGAAAAACTACTCACCAAATAAACAGTGACAGCAAATCCGGCAATTACTGCCAAACCGCTTAAGCGTAAGGGCTGTAATAACTTGGCCACTATCAGCGCGATGATGAAGGGAGCGAGGCCGCCCTGCACTGCGGGATTATTTAGTAGTTCTTGCATTTTATGCACACAATTTTATTAATTATTAATGACATTTCATTCTCTGATGGATATTTGTTTGCCTGCGTTTATGTCTGTTTATAATATCAGTTTGCATTTGTGTGTTTCACTTGAAATATAAGTTGCTGCTCCCAATATTAAGCACCATGCTAAGAAAAAGCAATAAATTGCATCCCATACCTTCAGTTTAAAGAGGCATAACATATGAAACGAATTTTTCTGTTTGTCCTGACCAATTTGGCCGTACTTTTCGTCATCAGTATTACGTTGCGCTTGCTTGGTATTGACAAAATGATGAATGAAAATGGTGGCATTAATTTCAACTCTCTTTTGGCCATGTCGGCGGTAATGGGTTTTGCTGGTTCGCTAATCTCGTTATTCTTGTCAAAATGGTCGGCCAAACGGATGGTTGGTGCACAGGTTATTACTAACCCGATAGATCCTACTGAGCGCTGGTTAATGGAAACCGTGCGCAAACAGGCGCAAACTGCGGGAATCGGTATGCCTGAAGTAGCAATCTATGAAGCACCAGACGTAAATGCTTTTGCTACCGGCTGGAACCGCAATAATGCACTAGTGGCGGTAAGTGACGGATTGCTGCATAACATGAGCAGGGATGAGGTAGAGGCGGTATTAGCACACGAGATCAGCCATGTTGCTAACGGCGATATGATAACGCTTGCGCTTTTGCAAGGTGTAGTTAATACTTTCGTAATATTTTTCTCCAGAATCATTGGTCATCTAGTAGATCGTTTGGTCTTCAAAACTGAACGTGGATACGGTCCAGCTTACTGGATAACTAGCATCATCGCACAACTCTTGCTGGGCATTTTGGCCAGCATGATCGTTATGTGGTTTTCGCGCCAGCGAGAATTTCGTGCCGATGCAGGTGGAGCAAACTTGGCTGGGCGCAATAAGATGATCGCTGCTTTGGAGAAGCTGAAAATCAATCACGATCAGGCCACTCTGCCCAAACAAATGGCGGCATTCGGTATTGCGGGCGGTGGTGGCTTTGCCAAGTTATTTAGTACCCACCCCTCTCTAAATGAGCGCATTGAGGCATTGCACGCAGGACGTTAAGTTAACTTTGATTCTCTAGTGAATTGCCGCAGATACCGGCTGCCTTTGAAGTCGCGGATTCATTTAACCGATGAGCTGGCTTTAACGGTCGCACAATCCGATACCGAACCCGGGATGCACTGTCCGGTGCAACGTACATTGCCAGAACGATCTCTCATAACAGCGCCTCCTATTTCGAACGAACAGAAAATTCGGCCAGCCATATCCGTGCCGCACTGGCCGCGACCGCACAAAACTTCGCCACGCATTGTCAAGATGATGTCCCCGCGGTCGTGACGGGAACAGAAGGCAGCGCCGGACTGATCGGTCATACATTTTCCGGCGCCACAAAATATTTCGCCCGTAATATCGGCAATACAGTCAGCGCGAGAAACAAGGCTGAACGCAAAACACACTAGGAATAAAATTACGCTGAAAATGAGCCTACATCGACTAGAAGGGCCGATTAACCGGCCATGGCTCCCCCTGAATTGGGAGTCGTAAATATACATAACTTCACTCCTGCATTGCGATCCGATAATCTAGGTTTTCCGTGTGTGTAATGCTGCTAGGTTTTAGTGAGCATAGATTGAGCGTAGTCGGAAAATATGCCACCTAACGAATAAGGTTAGATTGTGATTGCGAAGCGTACCACAATCTGAACCGTTTGTTGGACGAGCCTGGCCCCGAGTGCCCGAGTGGTCTCATAGAAAATATTTTTTCGTGAATGGCTCCGGTTTGAAGTGAAGTAAGCTGAGAAAAAGGACACCAACGTTTTGTTAAACTTGAAACGGAGGTGTGAAATGAAGCAAAGAATACCCAACACAATTTTCAGCAAAGAATTTCGTGAACAGGCGGCCAAGCAAGTCACAGAAGAAGGGTTAAGCCCGAAGGAAGCTGCCTGGCATTTGTCGATGCCTGTTTCCACATTGAAGTATTGGTTAAAGGCCGTGCAAATTGGGCGATGTCGGCAAGACACAACGGCCGTTAACCGAGATTGAACTGGGCCTAACCAAGACCCAACGTGAACTGGCGGAAATCAAAATGGAGCGCGACCTGTTAAAAAAAGCGGCAGCGTACTTTGCCAGGGAAGTGCGGTGAAGTACGCGATGATGAAGGAATGTCAGGGGGATGACCCGGTGCCGTTTATGTGCCATATCTACGAAGTTTCGCCGAGCGGTTATACCGCTTGGCTTGGGCGTTCACCATCAAAACGGGCTCAGAAAGAGGGGCGACTGGAAGTGGAAATCCGAGCTGCCCACCCGCGCACCCGCGAGACCGATGGTCTCGAGCGACTCAAGGAAGATTTGGCTGAAAACGGCGTCAATACCAGTGTTCACAGCATCAAATGTATTCGTGTGAAATGGGGGATACGCTGCAAACAAAAAAACGCAAGTTCAAGGCGACGACGAACCCGGATCACGTCATGCCGGTTGCGCCAAATTTGCTGGAGCAGACATTCAAGGCGACCGCCCCCAATCAGATCTCGGTGACCGACATCACCTACATCCCGACGGATGAGGGTTGGCTCTATCTGGCAGGCCACAAAGATTTGTTCAGTGGCGATCTGGTGGGCTACGTCATGAGCGAGCGCATGACCAAAACTTGGTCAGCCAATCGTTGTTTCGCGGTATAGCGACAAAACGCCCACCGCGCGGACTGATACACCACTCGGATCGGGGTAGCCAGTATTGCGCCCATGAGTACAGAAAATTGCTCGATCAGTTTGGAATGGTGCCCTTGATGTCGCGCCGGGGAAACTGCTACGACAACGTCCCCATGGAAAGCTTCTGGGGATTACTCAAAAATGAATTAGTGCACCACCGGCGCTTCAAGACCCGCGCCGAGGCCATTCAGGCTATCACCGAATACATCGAAATATTTTACCGGCGGCAGCGCAAACAGGCACGTTTGGGATATGTGTCTCCTGTTGCTTATGAGCGCCAATTCTATGGAAGTAGGTTGGCAGCATGAACCCGTTGGTGTCCATTATTGACAACCGACCTCAACGTTAATTTTACGTCACCTGTGGAAGACTATTTTTCGGAGGAAGTTCACCTTTCACTTGGTTGTTTAAGTGGTTCCGATATTAACGTAGCTTGCCAACTGAATTCACTTGCAAAAGTTACACTTCAGCGCTGAATCTGCATACCTTTGCATGGATAATTTTTTATCGCTCGCTTACCCAGTATTGAATATACTAATTTTTATTCATTTACCGGCTGTCTTCTCTCACCAGTATTTCAGTTTCATTAGCTGTGCCCTGAGCGGCACGCCGAATTCTGTCATTGATTGCAACCCACTCTTGCGTGACGGGAGGCGCTTCAGCTAAAAGACGATCGAAACTGGCGTTATCAATACGGTGCAGCGTTGCATAGAGCTCGCGCCCATATTCATCAGCCAGTAGAGGCATCTGAAAGCTTGTGATTTCAGCACTACCTACACACTCGTTATAATCACTCAGATTAAGTACCGCCACTTTATAGCCAAGATTAGCCAGTCGATGTGCCCGAAGCCATAACTCGTCTGCGGGATGGATTTCAATTGGAGTTGCGGGAGCATAGTGAGAATCCAGCGTGCCGGAAGCTCGTACCTTGAAGGAGTTTGGTTGAGCCAGCAATATTTTCTTATTAAGCGTGTCTTCGATTGCTTCGACGGAAAGCCCTCCGGGTCGCAATAACACCGCTTCTCCATGTACAAAGCTAATGATGGTGGATTCCACACCGATACGGCATGGGCCTCCATCCAGAATTGTACCCACCCTGGACCCCAGTTTGTCATGCACGTGTTGCGCTGTAGTTGGGCTTACCTGTCCAAAAAGATTGGCTGATGGAGCTGCAATTCCGCCGCCAAACGCATGTAGCAGAGTGGTTGCGATGGGGTGGTCTGGCACACGCAGACCTACGGTGTCTTGCCCACCGGTGACCTCATTCGGCACTTGGTTGGATCGTTGCAGGATTAAGGTCAGTGGGCCCGGCCAGAATGCTGCTGCCAATTGCCATGCAGCGTCGGGGATATGCTGTGCCCAAGCTGGTAGTTGGGAGGCTGCGGCAATATGAACGATTAGAGGATGATAATTTGGTCGACCTTTGATCTGAAAAATCTTTCGCACTGCAAGTGGATTGGAGGCATCCGCCCCCAATCCGTAGACAGTCTCAGTGGGAAAAGCTACGGTCTCACCTGCCCGCAGTAATGCGGCGGCAGCTTGTATTTTGTTATCCGGGATCGTATAGAGGTTCACTGAAAGTGTCTTAATTTTCAATCTCGCACTTGGTTAACTTGTCGTACTTGCGCCGACGACTCATCGCCCGGATAAGGATAACGTACATGGCCGAAGCGGATCAAAAACACTGCGAGCGTTAGCATAAGGATAGAGCCAGTTATCGCGAGCATGCGCCAATCATCCATGTCTTTCATGTCCAAGATCAGGTAGCGAGCAAGTGCCACCATGCCGATGTACAGCGGAAAGCGCACTGGCAGCTTGCCTGAGTTGTAATACAGCCCGACCATGGCGAGGACTTCCAGATAGAGGAAGAGTAGCAGCAGGTCTGATAGTGTCACTTGTGACGCCCGCACCATAATCATAGTCTCGTTCGCCATTGCGAACACTGTAGCGATGGCAATGACTAGCAAGCCGATATGCTCGACCAGTGAAAGAAGTCGCTGGTTGAATTTTTTTATGGTTGTTGTTTTCAATCCGTTAGCACCTCAATAATATTAAATATGTACTTAAAACTTATGTGATTGAGTTCTTAATAATCTGATTTTACAGACTCATTTAAAATGGACTAACCGTTACGCTGGATGCATGTGCTGTGCTCGCAAAATACTGCAATGAAAGGTAAAAGCTGATGGCAAGAAAAAACGTACTGGTTAAAGTGCACCTAATATATTAACAGCGCATTGTAACGCAGCAATTCCTCTTTGCGGATATAGAAATAAAGTCGTGGAAAGTGAGCGTGTCATCCGCGACACGCTCGATTTGATGATCAAATCGCCAATATTTAATTTGGGAAAAAAATTAAATATGTTGGTAAGAATATGTATGTCCCGCTTTGGGGTTGTCACTTATTAGCGTTCACTAAACTCCAGCGTCGTGTAAATGCTATTTGCTGAAGGGTGGGTCACGCGTCCATTAATAGGCGCACGGCTTCTTGATATTTTCCCGCAGTTTTTTCGATTATATCGGCAGGGATTTTCGGTGCCGGGAGTTGCTTGTTCCAGCCAGAAGCCTCCAGCCAGTCACGCACGAACTGCTTATCAAAGCTAGGCGGGTTGCTTCCTACATTGTATTGATCAACTGGCCAGAGCCGAGAAGAATCGGGCGTCAGTGCTTCATCAATCAAATACATTTTTCCTGATGAATCCGTACCAAACTCAAATTTGGTATCAGCAATAATAATCCCCTTAGTGGCCGCATATTCCGCGGCCTGGGTATACAGCGACAAAGCGGCATGGCGCACTGCATTCGCACGCGGTATTCCCAGCAATTTTGTGGCCTGCTCGAAGGAGATGTTCTCATCGTGTTCACCAGCGGCTGCTTTGGTTGAAGGTGTAAATATTGGTTGCGGCAGTTTTTGCGCTTCCTGCAAATCGGCAGGTAATTTAATGCCGCACACCGTGCCAGTTTGCTGGTACTCTTTCCAAGCGGAACCAGCAAGATAGCCGCGAACAATGGCCTCAATAGGCACGGGTCTCAAGCGTTTAACTACGAATGCTCGGCCAGTCAGTTGCGCACGCTCTGCGTCAGTATTGACTAATGATTCAGGTTTGATGCCGGTAAGGTGATTAGGAAGAACGTTAATAAGCTTGTCAAACCAGAAGTTGGACAGGGAAGTGAGTACTTGACCCTTTCCTGGAACTGGGGTCGGCAAAATGACATCGAAGGCAGACAAGCGATCAGTCTGCACAATAAGTAGGCGATCATCATCCACTTCATAAATGTCACGCACTTTACCGCGGTGCAATAAGGTCAAGCTGGTTAAGTTGGATTCAAGTAATACAGACATAGGTTCCCCTTTTAATTTAGTGATGGCAGCTGGATCGCAGCAATTGCTTCGGCCTGCTGTTTGCGGAATGCGATGAGACGTTTGGCCAACTGTGTATCGTTATTGCCGGCATGGTTATTGCGAACAGGCCAGAATTGGCCGCACCAGCTAAAATATCCTTGGGCATTTGCACTATGGATAGTAAAGAATCGATACTTTTAAGGTGTTTTGATGGAATGGGTGCGCTCAGCACTGGCAGAGTGGTTTGACCCGCAATAACTCATTGAAATTCCACCGCAGCTTAAATTTAGCAAATGATTAAAGTTCAGTCCTATTGCTTTTTAATCAAGCAATTCGTTTTAACGAGACATTAATCTATGGCTATACCATATGTTTGAGTAAATTCTAAATTTTAACTACGTCATTGAGATTTATAATTATTTTTTAAATCCAATAAGATAGATGCCAATAACTTTTCCAGTTTTATCTTTAAATGGATCATAACAAGTGTAGAAAGAATTACCTAAAATATCGATTTCTCCACAATATACTTCACCCTTGATTGCTGCGCTATACGCTTGGTTATGAGCAAGTTTAGTTCCAACCCCGCGAACACCTCTAGGTGTTAATACGTTCGTACTAATCCGAATAAACTCGTTACCATCTTTAACAAAGACAGTAGAGTAAGCACCAGATGTTTTTTTAATTTTATCGACTACAGTAAACGAATTGTTTATTTTGTGTTTGCCAAAATAAATGACTGGGGCAATTATATCTCCAGACTTTTCTACCCCTTCTATTCTAGGTTCACCCATTTTTACAAATATCATTTTAAGTTCATCAACTGTTTTTCTGGGATCGTCTGCACCCGCCGTGGCCATAAACAGTAATGTTGCTAGAAACATAATTGTTGTTTTCATAAAAATGTCCTTTTTAATGACTGATATTTTGGGGTTAAAAAAGCTTTTAAAGAATAGGTTAATTGATTAAGTAACACAATATGTCTCATAAAAACTATTGATCATGGTTGTCTGGTGAGCAACCAAAATACCGTTGGAGACTGAGGTGAATCATGGCACAAAAACGATAGAACTTCCAGAAGTAGTCTCGTCGAGCCATTTACGCCATCTTACTTGTCTTCGTGCCATCAGTCAGTTATCGTCGTGTTGCCTAACCATTTTTAAAGATGAGTTGCCTGGATTAACCGGTCGGAGTTAATAAATGCTTGGATCAGTAGGTCGCTTGAGGGACAGGTCTTACAAATCACCCCGCCAAATTACCCAGCGGATGAAAATGTAAAGCCAGCCCCCGCAGCACTGGAGGTGGCCATCTTGCGGAGATTAACAGCTGCTAATAATTTTTTATAGAGCGCTAACCCTCGCTCACCACCCTATGTGGCGATTATACTTCGTGCAACACTCCATCCTCCAAGCGAAGCTGACGCTGCATTTTTCCCGCTAGCTCCAAGTCGTGGGTGACTACGATGAAACTGGTGCTAAGCTTAGAGTTGAGTTCTTGCATAAGTTCAAATAATGCCTGTGCACTGGCGCGATCCAGATTTCCGGTAGGCTCGTCCGCCAATACGCAGGCTGGCTTGGTGACTAGTGCGCGCGCTACGGCGACACGCTGACGTTCACCACCCGAAAGTTCGGCGGGTAGATGTTCCGTTCGGTGTGCGAGCCCTACCAGCCCGAGCATATGCGCGGCAATCGGGTTTGTTTCACTTCGCTTCATGCCACGGATTAGTAATGGCATGGCAACATTTTCCAATGCGGTGAATTCTGCCAGCAAATGATGGAACTGGTACACGAAACCCAGTGCCCGGTTGCGCAGAGTGCCACGCTCAGCTTCATTCATGGTTTGCACATCTTGGCCTAGGATGGCGACGCTGCCGTCGCTGGCCTTATCCAATCCACCGAGCAAGTGGAGCAGGGTACTTTTACCTGAGCCGGAGCTACCTACGATGGCGATGCGTTCGCCGCGCATGACGTCAATGTTAACTCCGTTAAGCACAGGTACATTGAGTTTTCCTTGCGCAAAGGTTTTACATAAGTTGCGGCAGGAAATGACCATCTCACTCATAGCGTAGCGCCTCTGCCGGTTGTGTCCTTGATGCGCGCCAACTTGGATATATCGTTGCTAATAGACTGATAAAAAATGAAAAACATGCAACGATCAGCACATCGCCGCGTTGTAAGTCGGAAGGTAATTCGCTGATGAAATACACTTCCTTGGAGAGGAAGTGCATGCCCAGCAGTCTCTCTATAAACGGCACCACTGTGTCGATGTTGAGGCTTAAGAGTACGCCTCCTCCAACGCCGAGTACAGAGCCGATCAGGCCAATCAGGGCGCCTTGAACGATGAAAATTTTCATGATGCTGGCGGGCGAGGCACCAAGCGTGCGCAGGATGGCGATGTCGGCTTGCTTGTCGGTAACCGCCATTACTAGCGTGGAGACAATATTGAATGCGGCTACCGCCACGATGAGCGAAAGAATGATAAACATCATTTTCTTTTCAATCTGTACGGCGCGGAAATAATTAGAGTGCTGGCGCGTCCAGTCGCTAACGTAGGTATTGCGCGGCAATACACGTTGCATCTCAATGGCCACGCGGGGAGCCAGATCGAGGTCATGCAGACGTGCGCTGATGCCGCTTACCGCGCTACCCGTTTGATAGAGCTTTTGCGCGTCATTAAGGTGAATCAATGCCAGTGCATTGTCATAAGGTGCCATGCCGATCTCAAAAATACCCACTACGTGGAATTGCTTGAGACGCGGCACCATTCCCGCAGGCGTGATCTGCCCCTGAGGAGAGATGAGTAACACCTTTTCGTTCAGATGCGCCCCCAGCGTGTGCGCCAAGTCTGAACCTAGCACGATGCCGAAACTGCCTTCCTGCAAGGCTTCCAACGAACCGGCTTTCATCTTGTCGGAAAGGTCTATCACTTTGCTTTCATCCTGCGGCAAAATGCCACGTACCATTACGCCCTGAACATTTTGATCAAACGACACCATGCCTTGTCCATTAACGAAAGGCGCGGCAGCCGCCACTTGTGGAAATTTTTTCGCGAGCTGTAAGGTAGGTTGCCAATCGACCATGTAGTTACCCTCTTCACTGATTTGCAAGTGGGGCGCTATACCTAAAATACGCGTACGGATTTCTTTCTGAAAGCCGTTCATTACCGACAGCACTACAATCAGGGCAGCCACGCCCAAGGCCATACCCAACATGGAGATAAGCGAAATAAAGGAAATGAAATGATTGCGCCGCTTGGCACGGGTGTAACGCAGACCGATGAAGAGTTCGTAAGGACGCAAAGTGTAGGGCTTAAAAAAAGAGGTCGCTAGTTTGCCACAAGTACGTTTTCTGTGGGATGGAAAACGGGGTGGATAGAAATTACTTCGCTTAAGTCATTAATTTTCTACTGCGGCTATAACGCACGATCGCTGTGATCGTTGGACTTGATCAGCGTAGCCTTAAATATTCAAGGAATACGAGTTTCCATCTGTTCAGCTAAGATGGTTTCAGTTTGTTTAGGTTGGTCTTTGCGCGATCCGAACGCATAAGAGTATATCCGCGTAAATTCAGCGCCCATCAAAAATATCTGAGCAGAGTAATAAATCCATACCAATAAAACAACCAGAGAACCTGCCGCTCCGAACCCTGAACCAACGCCACTTCTACCAATATAATAGCCAATCAGGAACTTGCCTATCGTAAATAGAAACGCGGTGACCACCGCACCAATCCACACATCGCGCCAATCTATCTTCATGCGTGGCATTAGTTTGTAGATCATTGCGAATGCAATAGTAATCAGCAAAAAACTCAGCGTTACATCGACTAAATTTGCGAGAGGCCCAAATCCGCCATATAAAGGTTTGAACCATTTCTCCAATGCCGCTAAAGCTGTGCTTAATATGAGCGAAACAGTCAATAAAAAACCTATGCCCAAAATCATTCCAAAAGCAAGCACTCGCGTACGTATCAATCCAAATATTCCTGCATCCTTGGTTCTTATGGGCGCGCGCCATATTCTATCCAAGTCGCTCTGTAACTCGGCAAATACTGTAGTTGCTCCAATCAAGAGCAAAGCTACGCCGATAATAGCGGCAGTGACACTCTCTGTCGGCTTACTTACACTTTCAAGCATACCTTGCACCACCAATGCACCAGTTTTCCCCATTAAACTATTGAGTTGCGTAATAATTTCTTCCCTTGCTACTTCAGCGCCAAAAATAAGCCCAGCTACAGATATAACAATCAGTAGAAGTGGTGCAATCGAAAACACTGTGTAATAGGCAAGTGCTGCTCCCATGCTTTGAGCATTATCTTCAATCCACGCTGAGAAAGTGGCTTTGAAAAGATTCAAGATATTTTTTATATTCATGGGACTGCTCTAAAGAAGAATCGATGATAATTATTGCACATGGTTTGATAATATTTGATTGTTACTCATTTCGAATTTTCATGGCATGACCTGCGCTGCAAGTTATAGTGTCGGCTCTGCCTGAGTTTTTGCACAGTTTTTTAAATGCAATCTCCCGTCTCGAATTAATTTTCATTTAAATCCTTGAATATCTAGACAAGACGCGCTGAGTGCGGCGGAAAATTAGGTGAATTATGTGAGTTTGGTTAAGTCAGTCAACGTTGTTATAGAGCTATGCGTTTACGATTTTAGGGCGACTTCGTCGTTCATTTTTGTAAGAGGGCTATGATGAAAAAATTGCTACTGGCTTTTGCTACATTGGTTATTTCTTCCAGCTTTGCGATGGCTGCTGTGAACCTAAACACGGCCACAAAGGATGATTTAGCTGGAATTAAGGGCATAGGCCCGGTGAAGGCTCAATCTATAATCGATTACCGCAAGAAGAATGGTTCATTTAAAAGCGTCGATGAATTGGACAATGTTAAAGGTTTTGGTAGCAAGTCGGTACAAAAAGTACGTTCTGAGTTAACCGTGGCCGGTATTTCTCCCTCTAAGCCAGTTGCAGATAATGCAGCTGACAAAAAGAATAAAGCTAAGAAATAGTTTGTAGCTGGGCTTTTTTGTCAGCATAGCTGATGCCGGAAAGTGTTGGACTGTTTATGTGGCGTCTTATCGCGGATTAAATAGCGCTGACCCCTAGGCACCTTAGGCTATCTGAGGTTGTATTCTGTTTTCAATGTTGTACAAATAACAACCCCGTCTGGCGTGAGCTTGGCGGGGTTGTTATTTGTACTTGAATGTAATGGTAAGATAATGATCTTTGTTTCAGGAACATGTAGATGCACCACACTATTGAATATTTTGTTGGCAACACGCCGCTAGTCAGGTTAAAACGTATTCCCGGCACGACGAGCAATGTGCTGTTAGCCAAGCTGGAAGGCAATAATCCTGCCGGCTCGGTGAAAGATCGTCCGGCGCTCTCAATGATCATGCAGGCCGAAAAACGCGGTGACATTAAACCGGGCGACACGTTAATAGAGGCGACCAGTGGCAATACTGGCATTGCGCTCGCGATGGTAGCGGCTATGCGCGGCTATAAGATGATACTGGTGATGCCTGAAAACCAGAGTGTAGAACGTCGCCAGAGCATGCGCGCATATGGCGCAGAATTGGTGCTGACACCCAAAAAGGGCAGCATGGAATTGGCGCGTGATATAGCGGAGAAACTTCGTGACGAGGGACGCGGAATCATCCTCGATCAATTCGCTAACACGGACAATCCTCTCGCACATTATCAGGGCACTGCACCGGAAATCTGGCGCGACACTCAGGGCAGCATCACCCATTTTATTAGCAGTATGGGCACCACCGGAACGATCATGGGGTGTTCGCGCTACTTCAAGGAAAAAAATCCACTCATTCAAATTATCGGCGCACAACCGGAAGAGGGTGCGCAGATACCCGGTATACGTAAATGGCCTGAAGCGTACCTTCCAAAAATTTACGATAGCAAACGTGTAGATAGGCTGGAAGTAGTTGGTCAGCAAGAGGCGGAAGATATGACCCGTCGGCTGGCGAGCGAGGAAGGCATCTTCTGTGGTATCTCGTCCGGCGGTGCCTTGGCAATAGCGCTACGAATAGCGAAGACGGTGCAGAACGCAACCATCGTGTTCATTGTGTGTGACCGTGGAGATCGCTACTTAAGCACAGGTGTATTTCCAGCGTAACGTGCTCGCTTCTGAAATTAAGATTTTGGAGGTCGACGCTAGATTTCTTCCTCCATAGCCATTTCAAGTTCCAGCCAGCTTTCCTCCAATTCGGCCACTTTATTTTCAAAGGTTGAATGCAGTGCGTTCAGCTTGATGATTTCATCACGGTCAGGATTGACATAGATAGCTGGATCGGCCAACTGGCGGTTGACTTCGGCCAGTTCCGCCTGAGCTTTTGATAGCGCGGCTTCGAGTTTGGATTGTTTCGATAGAAGTGCCTTCTTATTTGGTTTGGATAAGGTTGACTGGCGCGGTTTTTCTGGTTGAGTTTGAGTCGTTTCGCGCGGGCGGCGTGTTTCGATCCAGTTTTTGTAGTCTTCCAGATCGCCATCAAACAGTTTGGCATTGCCATCCGCAACCAGCCATAACTCATCGGCTACAGCGCGGATTAGGCTGCGATCGTGGGACACCACTACCACTGCACCGCTGTATTCCTCCAGCGCCAGGGTAAGGGCATCGCGCATATCCAGATCGAGATGGTTGGTGGGTTCGTCGAGCAACAATAAATGTGGCTTTTGCCAAGCTAACAGGGCCAACGCCAAACGGCTTTTTTCGCCACCGGAAAAGCTTGCCACCGGCCGATCCTCGCTGTCTCCGGCCAGACCGAAACGACCGAGAAAAGTGCGCAATACCTGTGTCGTTACTTTGGGTGCCAGCTTTTCCATGTGCTGCAAAGGTGTAGCCTCGCTGTCCAGGTTTTCCAGTTGATGCTGGGCGAAGTAACCGATACGGATATCGGGCGTAATTTCCAGCTTGCCCGAGGTGGGTTGAAGCTCACCCACCAGCAGTTTAATCAGGGTGGATTTTCCGGCACCGTTCGGCCCGAGCAAGGCGATGCGCGCACCCGCTCGCAGCACCAAGTCGACGTTATGAAATAGCGCTTTGTCACCATAGCTAAAACCCATTTTATCGGCACGCAGTAATAAGTCGGGGCTACGCTCCGGCGCCTCGATCTCCAGCTCGAAATGGCCATCTGCAATATGAGCCGGGGCGATACGCGTAAGCCGCTCCAGCGCTTTAACGCGGCTCTGTGCCTGCTTTGCTTTAGTTGCCTTGGCACTAAAGCGGCGGACAAAATCTTCCAGGTGCGCAATTTTTCCCTGTTGCTGATTAAAAGCTTGATTTTGCTGTGCGATGCGCTCGGCACGGGCGCGCTCGAAATCGTCGTAGTTTCCGCTGTAGCAATCGATCACCTGGTTGTGAACATGGGCGATGCGGTTGACGCAGGCATTGAGAAATTCGCGGTCATGAGAAACCAGAATAAGGCTGCCGGGATAGCGGGCAAGGTATTGTTCAAGCCAGAGGATGGCCTCCAAGTCGAGGTGATTGGTGGGCTCATCCAGCAACAATAAATCGGCTCTATGCATGAGCGCGCGGGCCAGATTCAAACGCATGCGCCAACCTCCGGAAAAGCTGCTTACCGGGCGTTCCAGCGTGTCGTTGGCAAAACCTAATCCGTTCAGCAGTTGAGCGGCACGGGCTTTGGCCACGTAGCCATTAATCGCTTCGTAGCGAAGCTGAGCCTCAAACCAAGCCGAATCATGTTCCTCTCGCGCCAAATTTTTTTCCAGCGCACGCAACTCCACGTCTCCGTCAAGCACGAACTCCAAAGCGGGCTGATCCGAGTTGGCGATTTCCTGCTCGACAAAAGCGATTGTCTTGCCGGATTGCAGCGATATTTCGCCGCTGTCCGGAAAAATTACGCCGCGAATCAGGCGAAATAGCGTGGATTTGCCGCAGCCATTTTTGCCTATCAACCCGATACGCTGGCTGGCGTACGCCTGAAAATTTACTTGCTGCAATAGCGTCGTGCCGCCTTGCAGGTAGGTCAGATTTTGAATGTTTAGCATGGTGTAATGATAACAGAGGTGCCACACCTTAAAGATCAGAGCGAAAGCTGAATTAGCTTGTCCGATTGCAACTGTTCGTTAATGGTAGTCGTGAGTCATTGGTTGCGCAGAATTGTAAGTTTATCCGAGCATTAATGATGAAATCTGCCCAAATATATAGAGCTGCCTATAGAGTGTTTGCGGATGTAACTTTAATTCCCATCGCCTCCTGAGCCCCGACGGCGCACCTCCCCTCGTGTATCATGTAGGCCACCATGCATATTCCGGAGTGACACCATAAAACGCCACCTGTACCTCGTTGTCGTCGCCTGCCTAATTTTAGGTGTCTTGGCATGGGGACTGGTGCAAAAAATGCGAGGGCCGGCCTTGGTCGGTTACGAAGTGGCAGCGCGGTCGCTGGTGCAGACGGTCGTGGCGACCGGCCGGGTGGTGGCCGTTTCGCGCGCGCAGGTCGGCAGCCCGGTGACTGGCGTGATTGTCGAGCGGCGTGTGCAGGAGGGCGACGTGGTTCAGCCTGGCGACGTGCTGGCGGTGCTGCGTGCCGATGACCTTGAGGCGGCCGTGCGCGAAGCAGAGGTTGCCCTGGCCCAGTTGCAACAGTCGACGCGTCCACAGGCGCAGGCCGCATTGCGCGAGGCGGAGGCGCGGCTGGCCCAGGCCAGCCGCGAAGCCCAGCGTAGTCGGGCCCTGTTTCAGCGGCAAGCGGTCGCCCGGGAAACGATGGAACGGGTGATACAGGCCGAGACAATTGCCCGCACCGCCGCCGAGCAGGCGCGGCTGACCGCCCGTTCGCTAGTGGCAGGCAACCCAAACGAGGCCTTGGCACGCGCCCGAGTGGCCAGCGCCAAGGCGCTGTTGGCCAAGACAACGATCCGCGCTGAAGTCGCCGGGACCGTGCTCACCCGCAATGCCGAGCCAGGCGACCTGGTGCAGCCCGGCCGCGTCCTGTTCGAAATCGCCCGCAACGACGACACCGAAGTGCTGGTGCCGCTGGATGAAAAAAACCTTGAAGTGCTCGCGCTCGGCCAGGCGGCCAGGTGCATCGCCGACGCCTACCCTGCACGGCCATTCCCGGCAAAGGTCAGCTTTATCGCGCCCAGCGTCGATCCACAGCGCGGCACGGTGGACATACGCCTCACCGTGAAGCCGGTGCCTGATTTTTTGCGCCAGGACATGACCATCTCAGTGAACGTGGAAACGGGCCGTCGGGACAGTGCCATCGTAGTGCCTAACGATGCGCTGGGTGCCAAGAATGGCAACCACGCGGAGCTGTGGCTGGTCTCCGATGGCCGCGCCACGAGGCGCCAGGTGCAGTTGGGTCTGCGTGGCCTGATTCAAACCGAAGTCACGGCCGGTTTGCGGGTTGGCGACTGGGTCTTGGCGGATGCGCAGGCCGCGGTGGCAGAAGGCGATCGGGTGCGCGTGGTGTCCAGCAGCCTGTCTGTCGGTGCTGCGAAGACTGCCACGCGCAAGGAATTGCCCGCCAAGCTGGACTGATGCCGATGTGGATCGAGTGGACCATCGCCACCAAGTTCCTGCATGAAGGCAAAGTGCAGAGTACGCTGATCCTGGTCGGCATCGCCGTGGGCGTCGCGGTAATCGTCTTCCTCACTGCGCTGATCACCGGACTGCAGAGCAACATCATCAACCGTACGTTGGGTACCCAGGCTCACATCAAAGTTCAACCTACAGAAGAGCGCAACCGCATCCTGCCGCCCGCTGCGGGAAGTGTGCAGCTAGTGCTGGAGGACAAGCGCGCCCAGCGCCTGCGCTCGATCAACAACTGGCAGCAGGTGCGCGACGTGCTCGATACGCTGCCGCGGGTCACAGCCGTGTCGCCGGTGATATCGGGGCCGGCGTTCGCCCGCCGCGGCGAGGCACTGCAGTCGGTGGTGCTGGTCGGCATCGACGCGCCGCGCTACCTGCGCATCATCCCGATCCAGAACGACATCGTCGCCGGCGTGTTTCGCATCGGTGCCGGCGACGCCGTAATCGGCAAGCTGCTGGCCACCGACCTCGGCCTGCGCGCGGGTGACAAGCTGCGACTGGACGGCGGCCAGCAAAGGGAGGGCGTGGTGAACGTGGCCGGGATATTCGAGCTGGGGGTGCGCGAACTGGACTCGCGCTACGTGTACCTGGAAATGAAGCAAGTTCAGTCGCTGCTCAACCTGCCAGGCGCCGCGACGATCATCGACGTAACGGTGGATAACATTTTTGACGCGCAGGCAGTGGCCGCGCGCATCACCCGCCTCACAGGACTGAAGGCAGAAAGCTGGATGGAAACCAACGCCCAACTGATGAACGCTTTGCGCTCACAAAGCCTTTCCACGCAGATGATCAGCGCGTTCGTAGCATTGAGCGTGGCGCTTGGCATCGCCAGCGTGCTATCGGTGAGCGTGGTTCAGCGTACGCGCGAGATCGGAATCCTCCGCGCAATGGGCACCACTCGGCAACAAATGCTGCGGGTGTTCCTGGTCCAGGGGGCACTGTTCGGTCTGGCCGGTTCGCTACTGGGTGGCCTGGCGGGTTATGGCCTGGTGGGCGCGTTCAATACCTTCGGGCCAAAACTGTTCTACATCCCGGTGAGTCCGTGGCTGCTGGTGGCCGCTGCCGGATTGGCAATGGTGACCGGCATCATTTCGGCAGCCGTGCCTGCACGACGCGCCGCTTCCCTCGACCCTGTGGAGGCGATCCGCCATGTCTGAGCACGACGCCAACCAAGAGGTACTGCGCCTGCAGGGTCTTCGAAAAAGCTACAACGTCGGCAAGCCTACCGAAGTGGAAGTGCTGCACGGGCTGGATCTGCGCCTGCAACGCCGCGACTTCGCCGCGCTCGTGGGCGCCTCTGGCTCGGGCAAGAGCACGCTGCTCAACTTAATCGGCCTGCTGGACAGACCCACAGCGGGCGAGCTGTTTCTGCTCGCCGAGCCCACCCGGAGCATGGATGACGCCCGGCGCACGGCGGTGCGTGGCAGCGCGATTGGCTTCGTGTTCCAGTTCCACCATCTGATCCAGGCCTTCACCACGCTGGAGAACGTGCTGATGCCACTCATGGTGGCCACCGGCAAACCCACGCGCGAACAGATCGACCGCGGCCGCGATCTGCTTGCCCAGGTCGGCCTGGATGGGCTCGAACAGCGCAAACCCGACCAGCTTTCCGGTGGCCAGCAGCAGCGCGTGGCCGTGGCCCGCGCCCTTGTCACCCACCCGGCGCTGCTGCTGGCCGACGAACCCACCGGCAACCTCGATAGCAAATCCGCCACCGAAGTGTTCCAACTGTTCCGCAATTTCAACCGCGAGTTCGGCTGCGCCGTGCTGCTAGTCACCCACGACTCGCGCATGTCAGAGCAATGCGACCGCACGATCACACTCGTGGATGGCAACATCGAAAGCGATTCCTGATTTCGGTTCGGAAGACAGTAAAGAAGGTATCAACGTAAGTTCAGGCTACGCTTGCTGACAGTATCAATTGATACCTGAAGTCGAATGACCGCTACTGGTAAGCGGATGTGCGTGCAGCAAGCTACGAATGTCCGCAGTGGTTAAGGGTTGTCGGATGTCAGCCCTCAACCGCTGCGCGATCAGGATGCAGCA
>NZ_CAKMLL010000117.1 GCF_927797785.1 Candidatus Nitrotoga sp. BS
CTCCTTACAAATAAAAAACCCTCTCCTTCGTGAGAGGGTTTTTTATTTGATGAAAGTACAGATGAAAATTTTTAGAATAAAACGTTTATATTTAGATATGCTTTGCTAATTATCCGGCCTTACCTGTATAGGTAGCTGGTGTGACCTTACATAAGCGTTGCTTTTTTGTTTCAAGAATGCCTAACGTGTGAATGCATGCAGGCTGTCGCGGCTGATGCTGCCTTTGCCGCGTGCCAGTTTTTTAAGTTCGTCGTAGATGTTTTCAATGCTATAACGCCACATTACAGTTTGGATTGGTTCAGCTAGTACTTCTCAGCTGTTGCTTAAATCTTTTAGACGGCAGCTCACAGTGAATTTATCGTTTTGTGAGCGTTAGGAATTTACGGTATCATTGTACCTCATGATTAAATACATTTTTATTACTGGTGGAGTGGTGTCCTCCTTAGGCAAGGGTATTGCAGCGGCGTCACTTGCGGCGATTCTTGAATCACGTGGCCTTAAAGTAACTTTACTTAAGCTAGATCCTTACATAAATGTTGATCCTGGTACCATGAGCCCATTCCAGCACGGCGAGGTGTTTGTTACAGAAGATGGTGCAGAAACTGACCTTGATTTAGGACATTATGAACGTTTCGTTTCAGCCAAAATGCGCAAGGCCAATAATTTTACAACTGGTCAGATATATGACAGCGTGATCCGCAAGGAGCGTCGCGGTGAATATCTCGGAAAGACGGTTCAGGTCATTCCGCATATAACTAATGAAATTAACGCGTTTATTGAACGTGGTGCAATGGCTTCATATGATGGCAATGCCGATGTGGCTATCGTTGAAATTGGTGGAACGGTAGGGGATATTGAGTCTTTGCCATTTTTGGAAGCAGCCCGGCAAATGGGATTGCGTCATGAGCGTAGTAATACGGCTTATGTGCATTTAACACTGGTGCCATACATTGCCAGTGCGGGTGAGTTAAAAACCAAGCCGACGCAACACAGTGTACAGAAACTTCGTGAGATTGGTATTTTTCCAACCGCTTTGTTATGTCGTGCAGATCGTCCGATTCCTGATGAGGAGCGTGCCAAAATTTCATTGTTTTCGAATGTACGTGAAGAAGCAGTGATTTCAATGTGGGATGTGGACAGCATCTATAAAGTTCCACAGATGTTGAATGAACAGGGTCTGGATCGCATAGTATGTGAGCAACTGGGGTGGTCACATCTTCCACCTGCTGATTTGTCAGTCTGGGCCAAACTTATTTGTTCACTGGATCATCCGCAGCATGAAGTTACCATCGGTATGGTAGGCAAATATGTTGAATTGACTGAGTCATATAAATCTTTAATTGAAGCTTTGCGACATGCGGGTATACACACTTCAACGCGTGTCAATATTGAATATATTGATTCAGAAATTCTCGAATGCGGTGGTATAGATGGTCTAAGTAGTCTCGACGCAGTTTTAGTTCCGGGGGGGTTTGGTAAGCGTGGCACCGAAGGAAAAATTGCCGCGATACGCTATGCCCGCGAAAATAATCTGCCTTTCCTTGGTATTTGCCTAGGCATGCAACTTGCAGTGATTGAATTTGCGCGTCATGTGGCAGGTATGATGGATGCAAACAGCACAGAGTTTAATCCAGAATCAGAACATCCGGTGGTGGCGCTTATTACAGAATGGCGCGACAGCGATGGCAAAGTTGAGAGTCGCAGTACTGATTCCGATCTGGGCGGTACCATGCGCTTGGGTGCACAGCGGTGCCCTATCAAACTACATACCTTGGCTGCGACAATCTACGGCGCTGAAGTCAATGAACGTCACCGCCATCGCTATGAGGTTAATAATTACTATGTGGCTGCGCTTGAAAAAGCCGGTCTGGTGATTTCTGCGCGCACGCCGAGTGAGGCTTTACCTGAGATAATGGAGTTACCGCAAGCTATGCACCCATGGTTTATTGGCGTACAGTTCCATCCTGAATTTACTTCTACGCCGCGCGGAGGCCATCCCCTTTTTAAAGCTTTTGTCGAAGCGGCTATTGAATGTCATATGTCATCCCTTTCTGCAAAAAAATAGCGGCCATTATGAAACTGTGTAATTTTGAAATCGGCTTGAATAAGCCATTATTCCTAATTGCAGGGCCTTGTGTAATTGAGTCCGAGCAATTGGCGTTGGACACAGCGGGGCAAATCAAAGAGATTTGTCTGAAGCTGGGTATCCCTTTTATTTACAAATCATCTTATGATAAGGCAAATCGCAGTTCTGATAAATCTTTTCGTGGCTTTGGAATAGATACGGGTCTGAAAATTTTAGACAAGGTGAAGACTCAAATTGGTGTGCCGGTGTTAACTGATGTGCATAGCATTGAGGAAATCGCGCTGGTTGCTGCAGTGGTTGATGTTCTGCAAACGCCTGCTTTTTTGTGCCGTCAGACCGATTTCATTCATGCCGTTGCAAGTTCTGGACGCCCCGTGAATATAAAGAAGGGGCAATTCCTTTCACCATGGGACATGCAAAACGTGGTCGCAAAGGCGCGTGAGGCTAGCTGTCAGGATAACATTATGGTATGTGAGCGCGGTGCATCATTTGGATATAACAATCTGGTGTCGGACATGCGTTCCTTAGCCGTAATGCGTAACACCGGCTGTCCGGTTGTATTTGATGCCACGCACTCTGTGCAGTTGCCTGGCGGGCAGGGTACAGTAAGCGGCGGACAGCGTGAATTCGTGCCAGTGCTGGCGCGAGCGGCTGTAGCGGCTGGCATTTCTGGGTTGTTCATGGAAACGCATCCCAATCCCGTGCAAGCATTGTCGGATGGGCCGAATGCTTTTCCACTTGGGTACCTGGAGGAACTGTTGCACACCTTGATAATTTTGGATGTTGCAGTTAAAGAACAAGGTTTAATCGAAGAAAGCATAGATTTGTGCAATGTATAGCGAATGAAGGAATAAGTGATGAGTGCAAT
This sequence comes from Candidatus Nitrotoga sp. BS, assembly GCF_927797785.1. Taxonomy (GTDB): domain Bacteria; phylum Pseudomonadota; class Gammaproteobacteria; order Burkholderiales; family Gallionellaceae; genus Nitrotoga. The sequence continues at coordinate 2,955 of NZ_CAKMLL010000117.1, forward strand.
TGTTGATGTTGTAGCGCGTGAGATTTTGGATTCCCGTGGAAACCCCACGGTCGAGGTAGATGTATTGTTGGAGTCAGGCGTTATTGGCCGTGCAGCTGTGCCTTCTGGTGCATCCACTGGTGACAAAGAAGCGGTTGAGCTTCGTGATGAAGACAAACAACGATACTATGGTAAAGGCGTGTTGAAAGCGGTGGAGAACGTTAACACCGAAATTGCCGAAGCTATAATCGGTTTGGATGCCGCAGAGCAAGCATATATTGATCAGACTATGATTGATCTGGATGGTACCGAAAATAAATCTCGACTCGGTGCAAATGCAATCTTAGCGGTATCCATGGCTGTGGCCAAAGCTGCTGCGGAAGAGTCTGGTCTGCCGTTGTACCGTTATCTGGGTGGCTCGGCGCGAATGGGAATGCCCGTACCCATGATGAACATCATCAACGGCGGTGCTCACGCCAACAATAACATTGACATGCAGGAATTCATGATTATTCCGGTTGGTGCAGCCAGCTTCCGTGAGGCGTTGCGTTGCGGAGCAGAAATATTCCACGCGTTAAAGGGTCTGATTGACGACAAGGGCATGCCAACTACTGTTGGTGACGAAGGTGGTTTCGCACCCAATTTGCCTAATAACGAAGCTGCATTGCAGTTGATTATTGAAGGTATAGAGGCAGCAGGTTACGTGCCTGGTATGGATGTAGTGATCGGTGTGGATTGCGCTAGTTCGGAGTTTTACAAGGACGGTCTGTACCATCTGGAATCAGAAGGTATCAAACTGACATCCGCGCAGTTTGTTGATTATCTAGCCAATTGGGTCGACAAATATCCATTAATTAGCATAGAAGATGGTATGAGCGAGCATGACTGGTGTGGCTGGAAGCTGCTAACCCAGCGCTTGGGAAAAAATGTGCAATTGGTAGGCGACGACGTCTTTGTAACTAATACCAAGATATTGCGCGAAGGAATTCGTCAGGGCCTGGCTAATTCTATTCTGATTAAAATTAACCAGATCGGCACGCTGACAGAAACTTTCGCCGCCATCGAGATGGCAAAGCGCGCAGGCTACACTGCAGTGATTTCGCACCGCTCCGGTGAGACGGAAGACACTATGATTGCCGATATTGCTGTTGGTGCCAACGTCCTGCAAATTAAAACCGGTTCACTGTCACGTTCTGATCGCATAGCGAAGTATAACCAGCTTCTGCGTATTGAAGAAGACATGGGCGACAGCGCGTATTATCCTGGACGTGATGCATATCACCAACTTGTATAGGCTTTGCGCTTGTTCTTAATTTAATATATATATGCGCTGGGTCTTGCTGTTATTGATATCTTTACTACTGCTATTGCAGTATCCGATGTGGCTTGGGAAGGGTGGCTGGTTGAAAGTCTGGGATCTTGATCGCCATGTTGATGAACAGAAATACATAAATAGAAAGACTCAAGCTCGCAATGCAGTGCTGGACGCCGAGGTACGCGATTTAAAGCAAGGTACGGGAGCCGTAGAAGAGCGCGCTCGTAGTGAGCTGGGCATGGTCAAGCGCGATGAAATATTCTTTCAGATAGCGGGTAACCATTCATTATTACCTGCCTCAGCAACGCTTGATTCCAAGGCGGCTAGTGGTGTGCCTCTGAAGTAACCGTACAAAAAGCTTTGATTTTCGCCAACCTGCCTTGTTCGTTATTGCCGCAATCTAGTGTTGCATTCTGATTTGAACTTAACCTATATTTACATCTAAATCTAAATCTAAATCTATATCATATCTATATAAGATATACATGGCTAGCGTGTACTAGTGTTGTTACGGTACATTTCGCTCGTTATTTTCCCGTCAATTGATCATTTTTTGATCCCGCTAAGCGTTGAACTGATTGCCGAAGTTTGGTATTGATCGCTTCAATTGTGTATTGCATTCTAACGAATAAGGTCAGACCCGGAACATGGTGGTTAAATTATTATGTGCAAAAATATAGCATGATACTGATTTAATACATGATTGCTTGGTATGAAAAACACTGTATGAAAAACACTGCGGGGTATTTGAATCAGAGTTATTTGTATGGACCGGCGTTCAAAAAAACGTAATTGAAGTTTATCAAATTATAATTTGATAAACTTCAATGCACTGTCAACATTTTTTGTTTAATTCTGTTTAAAATTTATGAAGTCCTTATTAATTTTGGGTTTGAATGTTTTTTTGATAACGAAATCTCTTCATCATCATATAATTGCCAAGAAAAAACGGATCGCTGTGACATAATCAAGATCAATTAATAAAGAGATAATGTTGATCACTTCTGTCCCGTTAAATTAAGTCTTGCCAATGTAAAGTTTAATTTAAAACGCGGATTCAACAACGAAGTGCAACTTTTTCTAACAGAATGATGGGGCGAGATGCCATAGTATCGGAACCCCATCAACGACAAAGCAGCAGGAGCACAAATGGAAAGCTACCAGCAACTAGGTTGACAATTACCGCCGGCAAAGCTGGGGAATACTTACTTTAGCAGGTTAACGCTCACTGAAAACATGAAAAACAATACACCAATAGAGTTTGCTCGGCAGGCATTGACGCAACTTTCCAATGACAAGATCCCACCAACGCCGGAGAATTATCGACGTGTTTATGACAGGATCGCAGGAATTGAGTCTGTTGATCATTCTGTAATTCTTAACAAGTCTCTGATAAAAATTTTAAACGAGATGGGTAGGGAATACCCCAAGTTTGCAACAGCTGCCGAATCCTTTCATAAATTATTTGAGAAATCGGATCCGATCGAATTGGAGGAGTTGCTTCGCAGCCTTCTTACAAAGGGTGGTGAAGACGCTGGAGTGAATTGGAACACGCTTTTACGCTCTCTTCTGAAGCAATTAGAAACAAATCATGGGAGTTTTAGTCTGCATCAAAAAATTGAAAAATTGAATGATACATTGATTAGGTTTACCAATGATCATAATCAGTTGGGCATGAAGATTCATGTCTTGATTACATCTTGGGAGAAAGGTCAGTTAAACCATCAAACTGCTGCAATAAATTACATCAACGAAAAAGAGAAAATACAAGAGCAAGCTGCGATTCAGGCAGTTGTTTTGTCATCCGGTTCAGGGTCTCAGGCTGATGATAGTCAGCCGGAACTGGCAATTATTTGGCGTGACATGTTAATCAGAACCATTGATCTAGCCGTTGCTCCACAGCTGGTTGACACTTCAGGTGCTACGTTGAGATTAGAAGCGTTGGTAAAGCGTATGAGCGAATCTTTGACAATAGAAGAAGTGAAAGTGTTGGGTGAGTCACTAAAATCTACTTTGCTCCGCGCGGAGTTGAAAAATGATTCGCAGCTTCGTATACAGGAAATGCTTGTTCAAATGTTACGCCTGCTGGTTTCCAGCATGGGTGAGATGACTGTCGAAGACAAATGGTTATTTGGTCAGATAGCAATCATTCAAGAGATAATTTCAAAGCCGATCAATGTCGATGCACTTTACAATGCAGAAAACAGTCTCAAAGAGCTAATCTATAAGCAATCACATATCAAGCCGACTCTCATTGAGGCTAAAGAAGCTATTAGGAAAATGGCAGCCACTTTCGCAAATAATTTGGCAGATATTACAGAGAGTACGGATAGCTATCAGCTTAAGATCAATAATTATCAGGAGCAAATTACATCGACACATGACATCACCAAGTTGATCGCCATACTTGGAAATTTGGTTGGAGACATTGGGAAGATGAATGTGGACGCGAAATGTAATCTTGCGGCATTTCAAGAAATCAAGAAAAAAGTGGAAGAAGCAGAGAATACAATTAACGAACTCACTACAAAGCTTGATTACATTAGTGAAGCTGCCCACCAAGATTTTTTAACAGGTGCTTTGAATAGGCGCGGCATGGAGGCAGCACTGGTGCAAGAATTCGAAAGGGCCGACAGGCACGGCACACCTTTAACGCTTGCAATGATCGATATTGACCATTTCAAAAAAATCAATGATACCCTTGGACACTCCGTTGGTGATGTTGCACTTGCACACTTGGCGAAAGTGGTTAAGAGCGTAATACGTAGTACAGATGTACTGGCCCGCTATGGAGGTGAAGAATTCACTATTATTCTTCCCGGCACAAAAGAGGTAGACGCAATAGAAGTTGTTAAAGGAGTGCAGCGCGATCTAACCAAGAATTTCTTTCTAAAAAATAACGAGCGTGTACTCATTACGTTTAGCGCTGGTGTGGCAGAGCGTTTTTTGGGAGAGCCGATCGATGAAGTATTGTCACGGGCTGATACTGCACTTTACCAGGCTAAACAGACTGGGCGCAATCGTGTTGTTGGCGCGTCAACGCCTACACAGATACCCAACATAAAATGAGTTAAGACACATGCAACTCTTCTGACTATACTCAGAGTGGGCAACCTGGATCGTTCATTGCTTTTCATACAAGCAGCTAGTCTTCCTGCATTATCAGAAAGTGCCGCCTGTATTTAGGATTGTGACCTAGCTTGCCTTGCTCCCGACGCGCTCGCTATGCACCACGTGAAATACGCCTTACTGTAGATGCCCACCATCCTAGACAAGCCAGCTGGAAAATGTGGCAAAATGTTTTAGTCGGCGATCCATAATTAACAATTAAATGAGTAATAAGAACAAACAGATAATTGTGATATAGCTATTTTTAACTGATATGGTTTTTCTTGAGGGTATCTCTGAAAATACGATTTTGCGAGCAGCCGCTTCGCAGCTTGCCTGCTTACTCCATTTCGTCACAATACTGCGTTACTCAAAAAAATACTACTTACAGATCAGGTGTTTGCCGCGCTCAAGTTTTTCACTCGCGTCTTGCCTTGCCTAGAAAATTGAATTTTCAGAGGTGCCCTTGAATTTTGAAAATTATATAGCGCCAGCTTGATGCGCCTGCTCGTCAGCATGGTAGCTGCTGCGCACCATCGGCCCGCAGGCTGCATGTGAGAATCCCATTTCAAGCGCGGACTGCTCGAAACTTTTAAATGTGTCCGGGTGGACATAACGTAACACCGGCAGATGACTGTTGGAGGGTTGTAAATATTGTCCCAGCGTGAGCATTTGTACATCATGTGCACGCATATCTCTCATTACCTGTAATACCTCCTCGTCAGTCTCGCCCAGTCCCAGCATCAGGCCGGATTTTGTTATCGTCTGTGGAAAGCGTGTTTTGAAATCTTTTAGTAATTTGAGCGAATGAGTGTAGTCTGCACCAGGACGTGCCAGTTTGTAGAGGCGGGGTACGGTTTCCATATTGTGGTTAAGTACGTCAGGCAGGCTATTCGCCAGAATGTCCAACGCGGTTTCCAGGCGGCCACGAAAATCCGGTACCAGTGTTTCCAGCTTGGTATGGGGTGAAGTAGCACGAATGGCAGTCAAACAATCGACGAAATGCTGTGCGCCACCATCCCGCAGATCGTCGCGATCCACGCTAGTAATAACTACATACTTAAGCTTGAGTATTGCAATGGACTTTGCCAGATGTGCCGGTTCGTTAGCATCTGGTGCCAGCGGTTTTCCGTGCCCTACGTCGCAGAAGGGGCAGCGCCGTGTGCAGAGGTCGCCTAGAATCATAAAAGTGGCCGTACCCTTGCTGAAGCATTCGCCAATGTTGGGGCAAGAGGCTTCTTCGCACACAGTGTGCAATTTGTGTTCGCGCAGCAGGCGCTTGACGTCGTGATAACCTTGCCCGCTGCCGGACTTAACTCGTATCCATTCTGGTTTGCGTAGTCGTTGCTCTAGTTGAACAATTTTGATTGGGTTACGTGTTGTTTTAGCTGCGCCAGTTTGCTTTTCTATAATAGTCATAATGATTTTTCCTTATTGCTGGTTTGCATGCAAGGCGAGCACTTACATAGGTAATAGTTAGGCGGATTTCTCTGCTTTATGCTGTTGTAATAACTCGATCAAATTCTGTGCAAGTTGCCGTTCCAGATTGGACTGCGGAGCGAAGATACCCAAGTCTTTCGCTTGGATAACGCGCAATCCGGCAAAGCCACATGGGTTAATGTAAGCGAATGGGGCAAGATCCATGTCTATATTAAACGCCAATCCGTGATAGCAGCATCCATTGCGGATTTTTAAGCCGAGTGCGGCAATTTTTGCGCCATCCACATACACACCCGGTGCTTCCTCCCTTCCCTGAGCTATTACGCCGAATGGTGCAAGCAAATCTATCACTGCCTGTTCCATTAGCCTTACCAGTCCGCGCACGTTAAGTTTCCAGCGACGTAAATCCAGCATAAGGTAGGCGACGATCTGGCCGGGGCCGTGGTAGGTAATCTGGCCGCCACGGTCGATCTTGACCACCGGAATGTCGCTTGCATGCAGAAGGTGTTCCGGTTTCCCTGCCAAGCCTTGGGTGTAGACTGGAAAATGATGTAATAGCCAGATTTCATCTCGCGTATCAGCGTTACGTGCATCGGTGAACTGTTTCATCGCTTGCCAGGTTTGCTGGTATTCGACCAGACCTAGATGCTTAATCAGCGGTACCATTTTACTAAAGCACCATCACTACTTGTGGGTGGTCGCACAATTCTTGATACAGCGCATTGAGTTGTTCGCGTGAAGTAGCACGTACGGTGCAGGTCAAACCGATGTAGCGTGCTCCACTACTGGGGCGCATTTCCATGGTGGCGGCGTTAAAGTCGTGATCATAACGCATTACCACTTCCGCCACTGTTTGCGCGAAGCCCTGATGTGATAGCCCTAACACCTTGATTGGGAAGTCGCACGGGTATTCGATAAGACTGTCAGTAAGCGCCATGGATACCTTGGTAAGTTTAGGGTCTTTAACCCCAGGGGGGCGGGGAATTGAAGTTGTATCAAATTTGTTACTCCCTGTATCTGCCAAACTGTTAGCTGATAGCACGGAAATGTCGAGCTTTTACGTCTTACGCATCACGTCGCGCTTATAGTCCTGATAATGTTTATGTAATTTGGCGAACATCACCCCGGGTTTACCATCGCCTACCGGCTTATTATCCAATGTGGTGATGGCAAGCACTTCTTTTGTGGAAGAGGTAAGTAATAGCTCGTCGGCGATGAATATTTCTTCCTTGGCAATCTTGCGAACTTCATACGGAATGCTGTTGGCCACGGCGATTTCCAGCAATACGTCGTAGGTAATTCCAGGCAGCATAAGATTATCTTTAGGCGGAGCGAGAAGGACGCCATTTTTTACTAGAAAAATGTTACTGGCTGAACCCTCAGTCATGAAATTATCATCACGGATCAAAATGGTTTCGGCACAGCCAGCATCTATCGCCATTTGACGTAGCAGCACGTTAGGTAAAAGTGAGATGGCCTTGATATCGCAATTGAGCCAGCGGTTGTCCGGCGCACTTATCGCACCCACACCGCTAGTTAGTAACGCGGCAGGTGGTGTAAAAAGCGGGTTGCTCATCATAAACACGGTCGGCTGAACCGCAGGGTTAGGGAAAGCATGGTCGCGTTTCGCTACCCCGCGTGTGATATGCAGATATAAATATTGATCTTCTGCTGTATTGCGCTCGATCAGATCCGAGATGAGCTCAGTCCATTCTTGGTCACTGTGCGGATTTGTCAGGCGTATGCCGTCCAAGCTGTATTGCAAGCGCCGGAGATGTTCGGCCAGTCGGAAAGCAAAGCGCGAATACACCGGAATTACTTCATATACGCCATCGCCGAAAATGAAGCCACGATCCAGCACAGGAATGCGTGCTTCGTCAATGGGCATGAATTGCCCGTTCAAATAGACTGTCATTTGATGATCCTTAAAGAAGACTTTATTTAAAAAGCATACGGATGCTGTCCCAGCCGCGCGAAAATACATTGGCCAGTGGCATAGACTCCAGAGCCACCAGCTTGTACTCGGCATACGGTTTGCCGCCCAGGGTAATTTTCATTATGCCTATTTTTTGTCCACTAGTAATAGGCGCTATAAGAGGTTGTTGCGTTTCCATGGTAGCCTTCAATTGTGCTATTTGTCCCGTAGGGATGGACAGGAACAGATCGCTGCGGAATCCAACTTTGACCTTGCTCTCGGTGCCTTTCCACAGAAGTATGCTGGCTACCGGTTTGTTCTTCTGATACAGCCGTACGGTTTCGAAATTTTGGAAGCCGTAATTTAGCAGTTTTTGGCTTTCGCTTGTTCGTAAATTGTCGGAGGCCGTGCCCAGCACCACTGATATTAGTCGCCGCTGGTTGCGCTTGGCCGAAGCCACTAAACAAAATCCAGCACTTTCTGTGTGTCCCGTTTTCATCCCATCCACATAGGGATCCATCCACAGTAAACGGTTGCGGTTGGCTTGATTAATATTATTGTACTGAAATTCGCGCAAGCTATAGAGCAGATAGTGCTCCGGAAATTCGCGCACTATGGCAGCGGCGAGTAACACTGTATCGTAGGCACTGGAATAGTGCTGTGGATGCGGCATTCCGGTGGCGTTGATGTAATGCGTGTTGCTCATGCCCAGTCGCTGTGCTTCCTGGTTCATTAGTTTGGCGAAATTTTCCTCGTTGCCAGCTATGGTGGTTGCCAACACACGTGCTGCGTCGTTACCAGACTGAACGATGAGACCACGAAGTAAGTCTGCAATCGACACAGGTGTGCGTTCGTCGAGAAACATGCGTGATTCTGTACCTTGGGCACGAAGTGCTTCTGTTGATGGGGTTACTTTCTGGTTCAGCGAAAGTTTGTTCAGCTTGAGGGCGCTGAAGGTCAAGTAGGCCGTCATCAGCTTAGTAATGGATGCGGGTTCATTGCGTTCATTACCGTTCTGGTCGACCAATATCTGATTGCTGGTAACGTCATATAGCAGATAGGATTTTGCTGCAAGCACAGGGTCGGACGGCAGGGTGGCTAGCTGCGCCTGAGCAAACAAAGGGAATATAAGAGCGATGAGAAACGACAGCGTAAATTTCATATTGATGCTACCAACCAAATCCGTAATTATAAACGTGTGAGATTGGTTGGGCTATGGGGAGAGTTTAATTGCATAGTTAAGATGCGCTGAAAACAGAGCATCTTAATCAATATACAGCTGCAGCTTGCTCCGCTTGTTCAGCTACTTGCACGCTAATTTCATCAGCCTTGCTAGGATCGATACCCAAAACCTCCCAATCCTCGTCGCTGATGTTGGCATCGACGTGTTCATTCATACCAAAGGAAGCTAGCAATTTTTCTGCCAAGTTAATCATGTGCACTATTGGTTGTCCCGCTGCTGCCTCGATTACATCCGGTGTATGGTGGTAGCGCAGCACGGTAACGATTTCATCCGGTAAATTCCAGTGGCGCGCTAGCTCAGCGCCCAATTCGTCGTGGCTTATTTCTAGCATTTCTTGTTCTATATTCAGCGCAGGATAATCAGGTTCTACTGCCAAACGGAAATGCAGCTGATCGCTCCGTTTTGGATCCAGAAAAGCGAGGGCGAGATAGCCGATGTCATGCAGTATGCCAGCCAAAAATACTTGGTCATCCTTAGGACGGATCTTTGCGGGCATGGCACGGGCGATGCCGAGCATGGCAAAAGCGATGCCGAAACTATGTAACCACAGATCCTGTGTCTTGAACTTACCAGCGGATACTTTGGTCGACAGGGACATGATGGCGATGCCAGTCGCAATCGATTTGACACGGTTCATGCCCAGCGATATCGCAGCCTCTTTTACGGATGTTGTTTTTCGCTTGGAGCCAAGCGTTGCTGAATTGGATAGCCCTATGATCTTAGCTGAGATTTGCGGATCTTGCTCGACCAGCATTAACAATTCCCGTTCGTTTTCGTCGGTATCTATCTTTAGTGCCAGTAGTTTTTGTGCAATGACCGGCAAGGCGGGCAGTGCATCAATATATTTGACAGCCTGTCTAAGATCGATATTTTCGTCGCTGGAAGTTATGTGTGTGCTATCGGTCGGCATGTTCATTCCTCGAGTTGGTTTTGTTCGTTATGGTTGAGTGTGAAATGCTTGCGGCTACCATTCTATCCAAATCTATCCAAATTGCCGACGTAAAAATGTTTATATTAAGCTAAATTGATATAGTAGATCGGCTTTCAGGATTCTATCCTAGGGCGGGGTATGCTGGCCACGGTAAATTTGTCCTCAGGGAATCTGGATCCCCGCGACCGTCGAGTTGAGAGTTATCTACAGATAGCCGAAGGCAAAACGTGTGCAGAAACTGAGTTTGCGCATTATCGCGGCGATGGATTGAACGGGCTTCTGAAAATACCTTAAGTATTCTGACCGCGATGCGGCGCAGACAGAAAAATTTTCTGGGCCGAAGCCGGTTTGGATTCAGCTACGATCTTAGTCGTAGTTCCAGTCGGTGATGTAGCGAATGCTTTAGATATTCCCTCGCAGTCAATCTATATTCTCGCCGTTATACTTGGTAGAACCTGCAAAATTGCATAGTTTTAAATATTGGTATGTGGTTCACAGCATCATGCAGCTATGAAAATATTTTTACAGCTTCGGGGACAATAAGTGCACTTTAAGATCTCGACAGGCTGCTTAAATTGTCGAAAGTGTTTGTTCTAAAAAGTTGAAAACGGACTTTCTCGCCAGCTATAGGCCGCTGTAATTATTTATTTCTGAAATCCTCCAAAATATATTTGTTCTTAAGCAACCCTTAAGCTTGGTCTTTTATTCTACGAACCTCTTAATGCAATACAGGAGGTAAAAATGTTTCGCAAATTTAACGTGTCGTTTGTTTTAGCGCTGGTGACTGTCGCTGAGTTAATTTCATACCCAACTTTCGCTCAAACGCCTGCAGAGGCGCTGGCTGCCATTCAAAGCGATGCGGCTAAGACTGCTGAGGGCTTTAAGGGATTTTCAGCTGCGCGCGGGGAAAGTTTTTTCAAGGCAAAGCACGGTAATGAATGGAGCTGCGCCTCTTGTCATACCGAAAATCCTGCGACGCCAGGCAAGCATGCAAAGACCGGCAAAGTCATACAGCCGTTTGCGCCAGCTGCCAATGCAGATAGGTTTACTGACCCGCGCAAGGTAGCAAAATGGTTCAAGCGCAACTGTAATGACGTGCTTGACCGCATCTGTTCACCGCAGGAAAAAGGCGATGTACTTACTTACCTGCTTACCGTTAAAAAATAATCAAGGAGATTGATATGTCGATATGTTATGGAAATTTCCCACGTGGACTTGTTTCGGTCTTGTTGGTTATGGGTGCATCAATGTCCATCGCAGAGGCAGGCGATCAAGCTGAAAAATATGGCGGCGAAAACCGTGGCAAACCAGTCCAACCTTCTCAAGTTAACGCAAAATTTCAGCAGGAATGCTCCTCCTGTCACATCGGATATTCGCCGGGGTTGCTGCCCGCAGCATCCTGGCGCAAGGTCATGGGTGGTTTAGATAAGCACTTCGGTTCGGATGCTTCGCTGACTGATCAAGAGAATAAGGAGATCACCACTTTTCTGGTGAACAATGCTTCTAACCGCTGGCGTGCTCCGACAGCGCCTTTGCGGATCACTGAGACTGCCTGGTTTAAGCGCAAGCACAATAGCCACGAAATTCCCCCGACTGTTTGGAAGAATCCGAAGGTGAAGAGTCCGGCTAATTGTGCGGCCTGCCACCAGCAGGCAGAGCGCGGTGATTTCAATGAAAATAATATAAAAATACCCAAGTAAAAGGAGAGCATCATGAGTCAACGTATTTTGGTTTGGGATGTGCCGACACGGGTTTTTCATTGGTTGTTTGCGCTGTCATTCACAGGCGCGTATCTAACTGCTGAAACGGAGCGTTATCGTGATATTCATGTGGTACTTGGTTACACCCTGTTGGGCTTAATCACGTTCAGGTTGCTGTGGGGATTTTTCGGTACACACTATGCGAAGTTTCGCTCGTTTTGGTTCAAACCCAGCGAAATTGTTGCTTATTCGCTATCGCTGCTCAAGGGCAAACCTAAGCACTATGTAGGACACAATCCGGCAGGAAGTGTGGCGATTTGGCTGCTGATAACCCTGGGCATCTTGTCCGGAGTGACTGGGGTGATATTGTTTCAAGACATCGGTGGTGATGTGTTGGAGGAATTACATGAGGTTACATCCAATGCCATGCTGGCTGTGGTATTTTTCCACATAGCCGGGGTGGTGGTGAGCAGCTTAATGCATCGCGAGAATCTGGTGCGCTCCATGGTCACCGGTTTCAAATCCGCAGAGCCGAATGAAGGCATCCGTCGTTCATACCGCTGGCTGGGTGTCATAATGCTGGTGGGTGTTGTGGCATTCTGGGTTGATTACCCAGCAACTGGTCTGGCGACAACAAGTGAAACTGTGGCGAAAGTTGGGCAGCACAGCCATGGCTAAACATTATTATTTGTTTTCAAAAAATAAGTTTGAACAAAGTCGCAACTGTTCTGCGTTATTGTTTAGGTGAAGGTATGCGCATTTTAGTAGTCGAAGACGATGCCCTGCTGGGCGATGCGATTCAAGCTGGTTTGAGGCAGTCTGGCTATGCCGTGGACTGGATGAAAGACGGGATCTCGGCAGAACAGGCACTCACTACTGAGCCCTACGCGGCAGTGGTTCTGGATTTGGGGCTGCCGCGTCTTTCCGGACTGGAAGTGCTGCACCGCCTGCGCAGCCGTAATATTCAAACAAATGCACAGATACCCGTGTTGATCCTGACCGCGATGGATGCGGTGGATGACCGCATTAAAGGACTGGATACCGGTGCAGATGACTATATGGTCAAGCCATTCGACATGGGGGAATTGGCGGCGCGCTTGCGTGCACTGGTGCGCCGTGCCAGCGGAAAGACCGATCCGTTATTGCAGGTTGCCGGCGTCAAGCTTGATCCTGCTGCGCATTATGTGCAGTATCAGGACAAATCGGTTGAGCTTTCGGCTAAGGAATTCGCGCTGCTGCACGCTCTGATGCTCAACTCGGGAAAAGTGCTATCGCGCGCTCAGCTTGAAGAACAGCTTTATGCTTGGGGCGATGAAGTCGAAAGCAACACGGTGGAAGTGCATATCCATCATCTGCGCCGCAAGCTTTTTCCTGAACTGATTGAAACTATTCGCGGTGTGGGCTACTTGATGCCGCGCGACAAGGTGGCCTGAAATGTGGCGACGCGCATCACTTAAGCGACGACTGCTTGTTTTGACGCTGACGACGATCACGTTAGTCTGGATCGGTTCGACCGCATTTACTTACCATAATGCGCGCGCGGAGTTCAACGAGGTGCTGGATGCGCACTTGGCACAGGCGGCTGCGCTGCTGGTTGTCCAATCATCGCATGAGCTGGATGAACTAGAAACAGACCACGCGCCACTGCTGCACAAATATGCCCGCCGGGTCGCGTTTCAGATATGGAATAAAGAACACAAGCTCCGCCTGCATTCCGCCAATGCGCCGTCACACCCTCTGGCAAATGAGGAGCGCGGTTTCAGCGACCACACCATCGACGGCCACCGCTGGCGCGTATTCAGCACTTGGAATGAATCCGCCGAATATTTGATCCAGGTGGCGGAACGTTCCGATGGTCGCGACGAACTGGCGCGTGGCATCGCAGGCAATATGCTCAAGCCGCTATTTATCTCTTTGCCGTTGCTGGCACTTCTGCTATGGATCGCAGTTGCGCGGGGATTGCGCCCGTTGGACAAGCTGACCCGCGAAGTGGAACAGCGTGAACCGGACAATCTTGCTGCGTTGGATGCTTCATCCGCCCCGCGCGAGGTGGTGCCGCTGATCGAACGGCTCAACCGGCTGTTCGCCCGTATCGAAGCTTCCATGCTAAAAGAGCGGCGCTTTACCGCAGACGCCGCGCATGAGTTACGCACCCCGGTTGCCGCAATCAGGGCGCAAGCGCAAGTGGCCAGAGCGGCTTGCAGCGAAGCGGAACGCATTCATGCGCTCGACAACGCAATTCTCGGTTGTGACAGAGCTGCCCATCTGATCGAACAATTGCTGACCCTGGCTCGTATCGATACATTGGGTAATGACGTGACTGAAGCCTGCCAACTCAGAGCTGTCGCCGCTGAGGTAATCGCCGCAATCGCCCCGTCTGCACTGAGCCAGCAAGTAAGACTCGAATTGAAGGAAGGCGCAGAAGTGGAGGTGCGCTGCAATCCGGTCTTATTGCGCATTCTATTACGCAATCTGATCGATAATGCCGTGCGTCACACACAGCCGGGAACATCGGTGTGGGTCAATATTATCAATCAGCAAGGGTTGGCTGGTCTGTCGGTGAATGATAATGGGCCCGGCATCCCGGAAGCGGAACTGACAAGGGTCTCGGAAAGGTTCTATCGCCCTCTTGGCACAAGCGCCAGCGGTAGTGGTCTGGGGCTGTCTATTGTCCATCGTATCGCCGAGATTCATGGTGCTTCCCTGCGAATCGCGTCACAGAGCGATGGTAAGGGATTGAGCGTAACGGTAATTTTTAAATCATAGTGCTGAGTAACAAGTGTTTCTAAAAATGGCACTTCATTTTTGACATGCCACTTTCGTGTTTTTTGGTGTGGCTGCGATTTTATTATTGACATTAACAGAGCAATTTGTGGATTTAGCACGATTCATTTTCCACGCCTCAATGAGCGCGGTGGCCGCGCTTGTTATGTCGGCAGGCAATAATATAAGGTTGATTATGAACAAAAGGAATCTACGTTTTTATTTGTGCGTTTGCGCCGTAGCAATGGCATACGCATTAACGGCTAACGCTCAAGCGACTAATCGGTCGGTCCAATTTATTGTTCCAAATAATCAGATTCAGGCATTGGGCATTAAGAGTGTGACATTACAGAGCCAAATCGATTTGATAAAGGCGCGTTTTCCTGCGGAGGTGGTCGCCTCCACAACAGCGAGACAGGTTGTCAGCTCGCCGGTAGCCGGTTTGGTGGCGCAATTACTTGTTCAGCAAAATCAGGAAGTGCGACCGGGCACACCGCTGGTACGCATTGTCAGCTCAGAACTGGGCCAATTGCAGTTGCAGCTGCTGCAAGCCACTGCCCGCGACAAACTTGCACGACAATCGGCACGGCGCGAACAAGCTTTGTTCGATGAAGGCATCATTCCGCAACGTCGGGTGCAAGAAGCTCAAGCAGCTTTGATGGAAGCTGAAGCCGTGCTCAACCAGGCTAAGGCGGCGCTCCGTTTAAGCGGCATGTCGGCCGCTACAATCCAGCGCATTGCAGTTTCCAGCAAGCTACAAGATAGCATTACGCTGACCGCGACGCAGGTCGGAATCGTGACCGAGATTACGGTCAAGCCAGGTCAACGGATCGATGCTGCAACCACTTTATTGCAGGTGACACAAACCGATTCCCTCAGGCTCTATATTCAGCTTCCGGTGTCGGAAAACACGAATTGGCCAGCTGGAACAAAGGTCAAAGTACTCGGCCGGGATGTCGCGGCGCGCATTTTGAGTGTCAGTCCGATCGTTTCTTCCAGTAGTCAGATGGTGCAGTTGCGAGCGGAAGTCGAGGGCAATACTGGTCAGATTCGATCTGGAGAGTTTGTGACGGTCGAATTGCCCCTGGCGGCCACGCCAGGCAGTTGGGATGTGCCGCTTTCCGCCGTGGCTCATGACGGTAACCAGGCGTATGTGTTTGTCCGTACTTCACAGGGCTTTGAAGCCAGAACTGTGAAGGTGGTGGTGAGCGCCGGGCAGCTGGTGCGCGTGCAAGGTTCAATTGAGGCTGGCGAACAGATTGCGGTCAGCGGCGTGGTTGTTCTCAAGGGCGCATGGCTTAATGCGATGGAGAGCAAATAATGCTTTCCCGTCTTGTCCAGATATCTTTATCGCAGCGCCTGTTCACATTGTTGGCGACACTGATAGTGGCGGGTGCAGGGTGGTATGCGTACCTGGGGTTGCCGATTGATGCTTTCCCTGATGTGTCGAGTGCTCAAGTTAAAATCATTATGCAAGCCCCCGGCATGACACCGGAGGAAGTCGAAAGTCGCATCACGGTGCCGGTTGAAGTGGAAATGCTCGGTATCCCTAAAACCAAAATTCTTCGTTCTGTCTCCAAGTATGGCCTGGTCGATGTGACGATCGACTTCGAGGACGGCACTGACCGCTACTGGGCGCGGCAGCAGGTCAGCGAACGCCTTGGCGGGTTGACGAATATTTTGCCGGTCGGCATCGCGGGCGGTATGGCGCCGGTCACGACACCGCTCGGGGAAATGTTCATGTTTACCGTCGAAGGAGGGGGGCTGTCTCTGGCCGAGCGACGAAGTCTGATTGATTGGGTCATCCGGCCGGTGCTCAGAACCGTGCCCGGCGTTGCCGATGTGAATGTGCTGGGTGGCGTCGTTCGCGCCTTCGAAGTCGTGCCTGATGCGCTCAAAATGGCCGCCAGCGGCGTGACAGTAGCTCAGCTCAAGGAGGCAGTCAGTGCCAATAACCGCAACGACGGTGCGGGTCGACTTGGCGAAGGAGACGAAGTGCTTCTGGTGCGTAGCGAGGGGAGGATCACGACTCTGGACGACCTGCGTGCGATTGTGGTAACGATAAAAGATGGCACACCGGTTCGCGTTGGCAATTTGGCCGAGGTCAAGATCGGTACGGTGACACGCAATGGTGCGGTGACCAAAAATGGCACGGGAGAGACCGTTCAGGGGCTGGTGTTGGGGCTGGCCGGCGCTAATGCGCAAAAAGTCGTCGAAGGCGTCCGAAAAAAACTGGTCGAACTACAGCCAACGCTCCCGCACGGCGTACAACTGGACGTTTTCTATGATCGCGCCTCCCTGGTCAGCAAGGCGGTTGGAGCAGTTTCGACCGCGCTGCTCGAAGCGACCATTTTGGTCATTATTTTACTTGGCTTGTTCCTGGGGAATATCCGGGCGGCATTGACAGTGGCCCTTGTGCTGCCTCTGGCTGCGCTGATTACCTTCATTCTGATGCGCGGTTTCGGCATGTCGGCGAACCTGATGAGTTTGGGCGGCTTGGCCATCGCGATCGGTATGCTGGTCGATGCCTCCATTGTGGTGGTCGAAAACATCGTGCAGCGTTTGGCGACCGATCCCACTGCCGGAAAATTGCCGCGGCTACACACAATATATCGCGCGGTGAGAGAGGTTGCGGTTCCGGTCACCTCCGGGGTATTGGTCATCATTACTGTGTTTTTGCCGCTCCTGACGCTTCAGGGTCTCGAAGGAAAGTTTTTTGTGCCGGTGGCGCTCACTATTGTATTCGCACTGACTGGATCCCTGGTGTTGTCGTTGACCGTCATTCCGGTATTGGCGTCTTATCTGCTGCGTGAGATCAAGCACGAAGAGCCGTGGCTACCCCGCAAGCTGCTGGCGCTTTACGAACCGACGCTTTCCTGGGCTCTGCGCCGGCAGCGCGTCGTAGCCGGAGTAGCAGTATTGATGTTGCTGGTGGCCGGTGTGATCTATACCCAGGTCGGCAAAACTTTTATGCCGACGATGGACGAAGGTGACTTGATTGTCGGCATTGAGAAGTTGCCTTCCATTAGCCTGGAACAAAGCACTGCGCTCGATCTAAAAATCCAACGCGCTATCATGCAGACTATCCCGGAAGTGCATGGAATCGTAGCCCGTGTCGGCTCCGATGAAATCGGTCTTGACCCGATGGGCCTCAATCAGACCGACACGTATTTGCTGTTGAAGCCGAAAGGTGAATGGCGCATGAAGAGCAAGGAAGCGCTGAAGGACGAAGTGCGCAAGGTGCTCGATCCCATGCCTGGTATTAAATACAGCTTCACACAGCCGATCGAAATGCGCGTGTCGGAAATGATCATAGGTGTGCGTGGCGATCTTGCGGTCAAAATTTTCGGCCCCGATCTCGATAAACTCAATGAGTATGCGAGTCGAGTTCAAGCACTACTCAAGACGGTTCCCGGCAATCAGGACGTGTATACGGTTCAAAATGATGGTGTGCAGTATTTGAGGGTCACGGTAAACCGCCTGCAAGCTGGCCGTCTGGGATTGAGCGTTGAAGAGATCCAGGATTCTCTACGCGCACAAATTGATGGTCAGCGAGCCGGTATTGTTATCGAGGGTAACCGCCGCACGCCGATCATATTGCGTGGCACTGAATCGGTTCGCATATCGCCAGCTGAATTTGGAGCCATGCGGATCACGACCAAGGATGGCAGCACGGTGCCATTGACTAGCGTCGCAAAACTAGAACGCGCAGCAGGTCCGGTGAAGATTGATCGCGAGATGGCTAGCCGCTACAGCGTAGTTATCGCCAATATCGGCGGTCGTGATCTGGTCGGTTTTGTCGAAGAAGCCAAAGCCCTTGTCGAGCAGAAGCTGCGTTTATCCACTGGCTACCACATCACCTGGGGCGGACAGTTCGAGAACCAGCAGCGCGCGGCTGCCCGTTTGACGGTTGTTGTGCCAATCGCCCTCGGGCTCATTTTCGTACTGTTGTTCTCGACCTTCGGCTCGGTCCGTCAGACTTTGTTGATTCTGAGCAATATTCCATTCGCGCTGGTCGGCGGTATCGTCGCCTTGTGGGTCACCGGCGAATACCTATCGGTGCCGGCGTCTGTAGGCTTTATTGCACTGCTAGGCATCGCCGTCCTGAACGGTGTGGTTCTGGTCAGCTATTTCAATCAACTGCAAAGCGAAGGCATGAAGTTAAGTGAAGTTGTCGTGCAAGGAGCAAAGCGGCGCTTACGCCCGGTGCTGATGACCGCCTCGATTACGACTTTCGGGCTGATGCCACTGCTGTTCGCATCAGGACCCGGCTCCGAAATCCAGCGTCCGTTGGCCATCGTCGTAATCGGTGGATTGGTTACCGCCACGGCGCTGACACTGATGCTATTGCCAATTTTATATTTACGTTTCGGTTTTTCGAAGCAGGAGGTTCCTCATGTCTGAACTATGTTTAACGCTACTGTGTCCGCCAACGATTGAGGAAAAGCTGCTTGATTTGCTGCTCATGTTGCCCAGCACTACTGTTTTTACCAGCACGCCCACCGCTGCACATGGCGTGGTTGTTTGGGATTTAAGTCAAACCGAGCAGGTAATGGGGCGGGCGCATGTCACCGAAATACAGGTAATTTTTGCTGCGGCCGATAAGGCTATATTGCTCGATACTATTCGCCAGAAATTGGCCGGCACAGGTCTGCGCTATTGGGTGACGACTGTCGTTGAAGCGGGAGAGATCGTATGATAGTTCGATTGTTCCTGATAGCTCTGTTGACCGTCTCAGGTTCCGGGCAGGCACTGCAGGCTGTGAATCCCCCGGGACTCTTGCCAGTCGAAATTGCACAGCAACTACTTCAGCAGGATCCTGGCGTTGCTGCCTTGCGGGCCAACCTAAACGTTGCTCTGCAAGAGGCTGGCATACTCGATAAATCGCCTTATGAATGGACCGCCACGGTTTCGGGTCAACGCCGGGTTCAGAATTACGGTTCCAACGATAGTTCAAATGGTAATCGAAAGGAGTGGCACGTAGGTATCGAGCGAAATTTTCGGCTGCCCGGCAAAGCTGTGGCCGATCGCAATATCGGCAAAGCAACCGTCGAAGAGTCCCAGGCACGCTATGGTGAGGCAATGCACGAAGCGGCTCGTGAACTGATGGCTTTATGGATAGATTGGCTAGCGGCGGAACGTGCCCGAGAGCTGGCCGAAAACAGTCTTCAGTTAACTCGGATTAGCCTTGCGGCTGTACAAAAGCGCGTCCGCGCCGGCGATGCCTCTAAATTAGATTTGAGCATCGCCCGTGCCGAATTGGCCGAGCAAAGACGCTTGGGTAATGACGCGAAGACGCAGGTTGCTGCGGCTTGGTCGCGTCTATCTATCCGCTTTCCCGGTATGAAGCGTCAGTTCATGGCGCTGCCCATGCCTTTGCCGATCGTGGAGGACGCGTCATTTTGGCGCGAACACATCCTGAATCAAAGCGATGAGTTCAAAGTTGCACAAACTCAAATGCAAAAAACAGAAGCCTATGCAGAACGAGCACGCGCCGACAAGACACCCGATCCCAGAGTGGGAATCTATCATGCTTCGGAGATCGATGGACGCGAGCGTATATCCGGATTAATGCTCAGCATTCCCATTCCAAGCGGCGTTCGCGACTCGCGCAGTGCCAAGGCAATCGCAGCAGTTGAAGTCTCACGCCAGGAAGTCGAACTCAAGAAACGTATGCTTGAGTCCGAGATTATGAGCGCCATCATGATTGCGCGCGGTGCCTATGCCAGCCTGCAAATTGCAAATGAAGGCGCATCAGCCATGCAGGAGAATGCCAGGCTGATGCAGCGCGCCTACACGCTTGGCGAAGCAGAATTGCAAGCCATGCTGTTGGCGCGTCGCCAAGCAACCGCTGCGATGACCAATGCGCTGCAAGCGCAAGTCACAGCCTTGACGGCTTATTACAAGCTGCTTGTCGATGCTCACCTGATTTGGGATTTAGAACATAGCTAAAACTGGGCTATGGTCGCATCAGTGGCAGCTTTTTAATCGTTAAATGGAATAAAATAATTACGACTGGTCACCGCCGTATGCACGGTAAATGCCATAAATTATTTCTTTAAAATATTTTTTAGGTCTGCAAAAGGATTAAAAGTGGCCAGCGATTCTGGATTTTGAACAGCGGAACGGCCTGCTGAGTCCTTAACTCGCGAGTGCTCATTCTCATGGCAATAGGTACATAAAAGCTCCCAATTACTACCATCTGTGGGGTTATAGTCATGGTTGTTATTCTTGTGATGAACTTCTAGTAATTGAAGATTTTCACGGGAAAAAGTACGAGCACAACGACCACAAACCCACGGATACATCTTGAGCGCTTGCTCTCGGTATCCCATAGCACGATTCTCTGCATTTTTCCGTGCATCAAGTACTATTTTGTCTAGCTTGCTATTTATGAGTGTCATAACTATCTAATTTAAATAATGGTTCATACATAATACGGTGAATTTAGTTTATTGCAATAGTCGAGCACATCTTTGCTGTCATTGAACAGATGTACGATAAATTGATTTTTACTACCAGTCAGGCACGAGCAAATTTTGCAATGCCCGTGATGGCTGCTAGTGAGCTGGAATTGAGGCCTTCTGACGTTCGCAGCAGGACAAATTTCCAAAAGTGCCTCAGCAGTTCAGGGTCTCAACGAAGCGGAGCCGCGCAAAAATATGCAATCCATCGAAAAATATGAATTTTCTTTGGCAGCGTTCATACGAATGAAGGCAGGAAGGTATGATATCTATTGGTTTTTAGAGGTGCCCAAGGTATTATTTGGCCAACGCAGTACACAGACTAATCCGTCGCTGTATGCTGCCATATGAATAGAAAAGAGAGAGTACAGATGAAGATTGCAAAAAATGTTTTAGAGCTGATAGGCAACACACCGTTAGTAAAATTAAACCGCGTGACCCAAGGCATAGATGCCACTATCCTCGCCAAGTTGGAATTTTTCAATCCCGCGCTCAGCGTCAAAGATCGTATCGCCGCGTCAATGATTGAAGCTGCTGAACGGGGAGACATGATAAAGCCAGACACAATTATTCTAGAGCCAACATCTGGAAATACCGGCATCGCCCTTGCTATGGTTTGCGCAGCCCGCGGATATAAGTGTGCTTTCGTTATGCCGGAAAACATGAGCCGTGAGCGCCGTTTGTTGATGAAAGCTTATGGTGCAGAACTGATTTTAACTCCAAGTGCAGGCGGCATGCCCGGAGCAATGAAGAAAGCAAAAGAAATGGCTTTGGCCGATTCTCGCTACCTTATCTTGCAACAATTCTCTAATCGTGCCAATCCTGGTATCCATCGTGCTACCACCGCCGAAGAAATCATGCGCGACACCGACGGTATGATAGATATCTTTGTTGCTGGTGTAGGAACTGGGGGCACTATCACTGGTGTGGGTGAAGCATTGAGAGAAGTCTATTCGGCCGTGCAAGTAATTGCCGTGGAACCTGATGCCTCGCCCGTACTTTCTGGTGGTCAGCGTGGCCCGCACGCCATTCAAGGTATTGGGCCAGGTTTTATACCTGAAGTACTCAACAGCAACATATTCCACGGAACAGTACGTGTTACAGATGAAGATGCACTCAATATGGCACGGCGCTTGGCAAAGGAAGAAGGCCTGCTGGTCGGTATTTCCTCGGGTGCAGCTGTTTGGGCAGCCCTTGAAGTTGCCAAGCGTCCGTTAAATGTTGGCAAGATGATCGTGGTGATGATCCCATCATTTGGTGAACGTTATTTGTCTACTCAATTGTTTGCTGACCTGGATGTGGATTAACCACCGTTGTGCAGGATGCGATGCATTGAAGTAGGTTGTCCGTGCATCCCAGTAGTATGATACAGCATAGCCTTGCATCAAGTGACTGGTTCTAAAAAGTTATAGTCAAAAGCATTACCAAAATCAAGAATGGATATCCAATAAGTAATTGATGTAAAAGTAGCGTCTCATACAACGAAAAGCTGTACGGTAAAATCAATTATCCCCTCGGGTGATGTTGCATATGCAGTTGCTTCAACCGTTCGCGTGCAACATGCGTGTAAATCTGTGTGGTAGAAATATCGGCATGGCCGAGCAGCAATTGCACTACGCGCAAATCTGCGCCGTGGTTAAGCAAGTGGGTGGCGAAGGCGTGGCGCAAGGTGTGCGGTGACAGAGGTTTGTGTAGGCCGCCATACTTTGCGTGACGCTTGATAAGATACCAGAACATTTGTCGCGTCATCGCTGTGCCACGCTGAGTAACAAATAGCGCTGCATTTAATTTATTGCCCAGCAAGGTGGGGCGTGCATCCATCAGATAACGGCGCAACCAATCTAGTGCCTCTTCCCCCAGCGGTACCAGACGTTCTTTATTACCCTTACCCATTACGCGCACTATGCCCATGTCGAGGCTGACTTGTGCGATGCTTAAGCTGATCAACTCGGACACGCGCAGACCGCTGGCATATAGTACTTCCAGCATAGTGCGATCACGCATACCTAGAGGTATATTGGTATCAGGCGCTTGCAACAGCATTTCCACATCCTGTTCGGTAAGCGTTTTGGGCAGGTTACGCGGCAGCTTGGGAGTAGCGATTTGCAGCGTGGGGTCCGTGACAATTCTGCTCTGTCGCAACAAATAACGGAACAGGCGTTTGAGGCTTGATATGGCGCGGCTGGTACTGGTGGCTTTAGCTTTTTGTTCGATGACCAAATAGGCGAGAAAGCCTTGGACATCTGCGTGAGTGGCCTCTAGTAAGGTAGAGCCACGCTGTTTTTCAATCCAGAGAATAAATTTGCACAGATCGCGTTTGTAGCTTTCCAGTGTGTTGCGCGACAAACCATCTTCCAGCCACAGGGAGTCGCAGAATTCATCCAGGATGTCAGTGTTGTTCATTCATCTTTGTCTCATTTAAGTGTGGTGAGAAATCTATATGGATCTTCACTGCGTGCGTAATGCCAGTTGTAGCCGCTTCCCGTTCGCTTATGAATAATAGTCATTAGCAGACTATCTGACCTTGAGATTTTGAAGGCATAACATATTGATATTTATAAATATACATATCAATAAATAATAGGGTTATTCATGTAATCAATTGGCTAAGTAAAAAACCTGACAGTCTTCTTGGTTTGATTGCTTTTCATGTTCCAACAACCAGAGTTTGATATCCAACGCATCTCCACTGCGCTGGCGTATAAAGCCGCCGATGCCAGATTTGCTCACCACACGATGGCAAGGAATGACTATCGGAATGGGATTTGCACCGCACGCCTGACCAACCGCGCGTGGGCAGGACGCTAGCACCTTAGCGATATCTCCATAGTTGCGCGTTTGACCGGGTGGAATTGCAGACATTGCTTGCCATACTTTTGTTTGATGGGCAGTGCCGTTTAGTTTGAGTGAAATATTGAAATGAAAATTAGGGTCAATGAAATAGGACTGCAATTGTTCGCACACCTCTCGAGCAAAAGCTTGGCTCGGTGCTTGTGGTGAAGCATCCTGCTCAAGAAAATCGATGTCGGTAAGTACATCCACCTCACAGCGGATACCAAGCATACCAAATGGTGTAGATAGCTTTGCCTGATAATTCATCATCTTCCTTATACACGAACATTTGGCTGCTTAATGAGATAAATCCCAGCTTCACCGAGTGGCTCACCAAGATTTGGACTGCATCTTGGTCGTATTAAAACTTACTTGCCTGTCAAAAGTAAGAGCTACAGGGTAGGAGAGTAGCAGGATCTAAGCCAGACAAGATAAAACCTGTAAACATCAAGTAGGTTATATCCCAAGCGACGAGAGCAGGCAATATTCGCGCATTGCGGAATCCATTTGTTCAGAGGAGGTAATTTTTGAATCGGCGTTACAAAGAAAGCGTAAGGTTGCTGATTGGTCATTGATGATTGACACATGTTTATGTGCGTTTAATCAGGTGTGGGAAGCCAAAAATTACAACAAAATAAATTTTGGCTTAGACGCTTTTAGATGAATTATGGGTTACCAGAACCTTTGATGTGCATGCAGCAGTAAACCTCCGGTTTTGCCGGAGGCAATAAATTTACCAATTCGAATTTATAAATAGAAATGGAAATGACTAACTGCTGACTTTAGCTGCTTTGCGGGCAGGGAGCTTTTCCTTGATACGTGCGGATTTTCCGGAACGGTCACGCAAGTAGTAGAGTTTGGCACGACGCACATCACCACGGCGCTTTACTTCAATACTGGCGATGGCTGTTGAATAGGTTTGAAAGGTACGTTCCACGCCCTCATTAGCGGAAATTTTCCGCACGATGAAAGACGAATTTAGACCGCGATTTCGCTTTGCAATCACTACGCCTTCATATGCCTGTAAACGTTTGCGTTCTCCTTCGACCACTTTTACACTGACGACAACAGTATCCCCGGGGGCGAAGTTTGGAATTACCTTTCCCAAACGGGCAATTTCTTCTTGTTCTAGTATTGCGATAAGATTCATTTTGTTTCCTCTTGTTGTACGGACGCTTGTTCCTGCTGGTACTCTGCCAGTAGCCGAGCTTCCTGTTTTGTTAACTGACGTTGTGCCAGCAAATCTGGGCGGCGTTGCCAGGTCCGTCCTAGCGCCTGCTTCAACCGCCACTTCTCTATCTCAGCGTGGTGTCCGGAAAGTAAAACCTCCGGTATTCCCTCGCCTTCAAAAATTTCTGGCCGAGTGTAATGCGGACAATCCAGCAAGCCCGCTACAAACGAGTCCTGCTGCGCTGATTCGGCATCCCCCAATACACCGGGCAAGAGCCGAACCAAGCTGTCTATCAGCACCATCGCTGCCAGTTCGCCACCGGATAACACATAGTCCCCGATGGAAAGCTCTTCATCCACTTGCTGTCGTATCAGGCGTTCATCTACACCTTCGTAACGGCTTGCCAGCAGAATCAATCCATTATTCCGCGCCAACAGCTCTTTCACCACTTCATGGGTTAGTTGTCGGCCTTGTGGTGACAGGTGGATTACACAACTTTTGACCACACCAGCTTGCGCTTGGCTTTGTTTCGCTGTTGCGATTGCCTGTGCTAGTGGCTCTGCCAACATTAACATTCCCGGACCGCCGCCATAAGGCCGATCATCCACGGAACGATGTTTGTCGCTCGTAAACTCACGCGGATTCCAAGTACGGAGCACAAACTTGCCTTGCTCCACCGCACGCCTCGTCACCCCATATTGGGTAATTGCGTCGAACATTTCCGGAAATAGCGTAATAGCATCAAAGCGCATCGCCTCTACTCAGTGCGTCGCTGCCCAATCGGCTGACCAATCGACATGTATCACTTTTTTCGTCAAGTCCACCTGCTTGATTGCGCTGGCGATAAACGGGATTAATAATTCCCCCCGTTTTTTTTCGGGCGAGCCTTCCTGTACACACAACACCTGATTAGCACCGGTATCCATAAGGTTGTCCACCACCCCTAGACATTTTCCAGCGAGATCAACTACCGTTAGACCGATTAGATCCGACCAATAATATTCACCCTCAGGCTGTTGAGGCAGGTTGCTGCGCGGCACCGCCACCAGCAAACCTTTGTATTTTTCGGCGGTGGTTCTGTCGTTGCTGTTGGGAAATTTGGCGACCAAGCCCTTGCTATGAACAGCAAAAGTTTCCAAGCTTACCTCGCGCCATGGATGCTTCTCGTCTCCCAGCCACCACACTGGGTAGTCGGCAAGACTATCAACGGATTCGGTGTATGTTTTAATCTTCACCCAACCGAGAATGCCCTGCGCACCAGCCACGCGCCCCATAACGATCATGGAGTCTGATTGGTTATGCTTTTGCTGCGGCACCAGCGTGCTTGACCAGCTTGGCGACAGCGTCGCTCAATTGCGCGCCTTTTTCTTGCCAGAAAGCCACGCGATCCAGTTGAATTCGCATGCCTTCAGGGCCGTCCGGGGCAACTGGATTATAAAAACCAACGCGCTCGATAAATCGACCATCTCGGCGATTACGTGAATCGGCCACAACTACATTATAAAATGGGCGATTCTTGGAGCCACCACGTGCAAATCGTATAATAACCATAGTTTCTACTTTATTGTGAGCAAATGCCAAAGGGCGCAGATTTTACGACACTTCACTGAGTAATGGCAAGTAACATTAGCGATGCAGCAACACTTCCAGCACAAATTGGGTGCCCAGATAGGCAAGCAGCAAAAAAATAAAGCCGCTCATTGTCCATCGTACCGCAGTACGTCCGCGCCAACCTTTATACTGATGGCCGAGTAACAACACTGCGAACACACACCACGAAATGAAACCGAACAACATTTTGTGATTGAAGTGCCACGGCTTGCCAAATAACTGATCGGAAAAGACAATGCCCGACGCCAATGTCATAGTGAGCAAAACAAAGCCTGCGCCAATGATGCGAAATAATAAGGTTTCCATAGTGAGCAATGGAGGAAAGCCTTGCAGCACGCGCGGCAGCGTAGCCTGATGGAGGCGTTTTTCCACCAATGACATCAAGCCCGCATGCAGCACCGCAATGGTGAACAGACTGTAGGCGGACATTGCTGCCAGTATATGTGCCTCAAGGACAAATGAAAGATTGTTCGTTAGCGGATGAACCGCAGGAAACAGCGCTGGCAGTAACACACCACCTGCTGCCAAAGGCAACACTAATGTTTGCAAGCTGGCAATCGGGTAAAAAAAACGTGCCAGCCAATATACCAGCATGGTCAGCCACAAAATCAACGATAGCGCATTAATTAACCCAAAGTTCAGATCGCCGCTACTAAATAAACTGCTATACAGCAAGTATGCATGGAGTGCTAGCGGCAGCAATACGGCATGACCAATCAATCCACGGTTTAAGACATCAACCTTTCCCGCAGATTGTGCACGCCAAAAATATGCCGCTAACACGCTGTACGCAAGAAAAGTGATTACATAGAACGTAAGATTCGACATTTTTAGTCAGGATGTTTTAGACTTCGCTGATTCTACACTATAGCCAATGCTGCGGAAAACAGGAGCAATACCATGCTAGACAATCTTACGCAACGCCTTTCAGGCGTTATAAAAAACCTGCGAGGACAAGCGCGCTTATCTGAAAGCAACATCCAGGATGCCTTGCGTGAAGTGCGCTTGGCTTTATTGGAAGCTGACGTGGCGCTGCCCGTGGTTAAAGAACTAACTTCCCAAGTGAAGCAGGCTGCGCTAGGACAAGAAGTGTTGGGCAGTCTGACGCCGGGGCAAGCATTAATTGGTATCGTGCATCGCGAGTTGACCACGCTGATGGGTAAGCACAACGATGCGTTGAATCTTACCACCGTGCCGCCAGCCGTGATTTTGATGGCTGGTTTGCAGGGTGCAGGCAAGACCACAACAAGTGGGAAACTTGCAAAACTGCTGCGCGAACAGATGAAGAAAAAAGTGCTGCTGGTTAGTTGTGACGTTTACCGTCCTGCTGCTATCGAGCAATTGCGCATCCTTGCGCAGCAACTGGAAATCGATTTTTTCGCCTCTGATGCCAGCCAGAAACCGCGCGATATAGCACTGTCGGCGCTTGATCACGCACGCAAACATCACCACGATGTGCTGATTGTGGACACTGCTGGTCGCCTTGCGATCAATGCCGCAATGATGGAAGAAATTCAGCAATTGCACGCTGCCCTTAATCCGATTGAAACCCTGTTCGTTGTAGACGCCATGACCGGACAGGACGCTGTGAATACCGCAAAGGCATTTGGCGAGGCGTTGCCGCTAAGCGGTATTATCCTCACCAAGCTGGATGGCGATGCACGGGGTGGTGCGGCCTTGTCGGTACGACACATTACCGGCAAACCGATCAAATTTGTTGGCGTAAGCGAGAAGCCCAATGGCCTGGAAGCCTTCCACCCAGAGCGCATGGCTTCGCGCGTATTAGGCATGGGCGATGTATTGTCGTTGATAGAAGATGTCCACCGTGAGGTTGATCAGGCCGAGGCTGAAAAGCTGGCCAAGAAAATCAAAAGTGGTCACGGATTTGATCTCAACGATTTCAAGATGCAAATCGTACAAATGCGCAAAATGGGCGGTATGTCTGCCCTGATGGATAAACTACCCGCACAACTCGGCCAGGCTGCGGCGGGTGCCAAGATGGACGACCGCGCCGTCAATCGCACTGAAGGCATCATTAATTCAATGACAATGCAAGAACGTTCCCACCCGGAACTCATTAAAGCTTCACGTAAACGCCGCATCGCTGCAGGATCGGGGGTTCAGGTAATGCATGTCAATCAATTGTTGAACCAGTTTGAACAAACGCAAAAGATGATGAAAATGTTCAGCAAAGGCGGTATAGGCAAATTGATGCGCGGCATGAAGGGCATGTTGCCTGGTAAACGTTAAGCTCTTGAAGTTCAAGGTTGTCAGCCATGCAAATTGTATTAACAATGAAAAAGCTTGTGGGTCATGCCTTCCAAATTACACAGCAGATGTAATATATGTGGCCTGACCTCGTACCACTTAACCGATCGAGTATTTTGGGAGAGTCCTTAAAAATAGCTTGAACTCCCATCCGCAGAATATTAGGTTGTCCTAAAATTAACGTCCAGCAAAATAAACGGCTAACATTATGAAAAATAATGGGGAGGTGGTAATTTTTGATAGCGTTTTCCGATATAGGCTACATTGCCAGCTCATGAAGCTGTTTTCTATATTACGTTGGGCGTCAAGGAGGCAATGTAAGTGATGGATCCAAAAGACTACGTTCTCGGTGCCGGCATATTGGTCACCTTTATCCTTGGCATCTGGAATGCCGTTGCAAATTGGCGATCAAGTCGTCGGACAGCTTTCATCAATACGGTGACTGCTGAGCGCGTAAAGTGGCTTGGCACGCTAAGGGAAAACATTTCGACGTTCTGCGGACTAACCCATACTTGGCGGTTTTCCGGGCTTGAGGGCAAACCCGAGGAGCACGAAACTCTCTTGCAGATCGACAAATTGCGCCATCTGATCCGACTTCAGTTGAATCCAGATGGTGATCACGACAAATCCATTGAGACTCTTGTTGCTCGAATTCCACAGCTTACCCATACTACACAAGAGACTGAACTGAAAGAAGCGTTGAACGAGCTTGTTGAGGTCAGCCAGAAGCTCTTGAAGGACGAATGGGAGAAAGTGAAAGAAGAGTCCAAACGGGGTGATCTGAAAGAACCTGAACATTGCTTGGCATTCGTGTTTAGATTACTTCATGCTCGGTGCTTGGAAGCTACTGCTCGCTGGCGAGAGGCAGGTAAGCCGTTAGATTCGCCGCCCAATGAGTAAGGTTAGATTGTGATCGCGAAGCGAGCCACAATCTGAACCGTTTGTTGTACAAGCCCGGTGAGGCTGCTGTGAATCTGCTTGTTATGGAAATATCTCTCTGATCGGTGCGGTGCCTTGGGTTCTGTTCCGCGTCAAACCCCAAATTCCACCGCTAAAAGTTGCCATTGCAGCAACCTGTTCCGCTCAACCGGCCATTCTTGATGCGTTTTACCTGATTTCACTCTTTTGCAGGGCGAGCGCGCCCCTGCCAGCCAAGTCCGGCAGGTTGGCGGTGCGTGTTGCGTTACATGGCCATCTCCCTGTTCGACGCGGAAGGCCGTAAGCGGCGGGTGGATGTTAAAAATAGGTAAAGTCAGTATTAGGTGTTGCACCTCGATCCTGAATCCGCCTATAGTTATCGTATGTCATACGATAATGAAATAACCTTCCTAACCCATCATGTTGAAATCCTGCGCTCCAGCTATTTACACTGGACTGGGAAACCCGATTTTGATGAAAGCATCAGTCAAGAAAATGCTGTTGAGACACTTTTTTTGGCACCGTTTGCGGTTCTTTCCCACGGTATCGGGGTAGATCCAATATTCAATTATGGTAACCAGCGAGCGCTGGATATGTTCGAAATGAGCTGGGAGGAGTTTACCGCTCTGCCATCACGTCTATCGGCTGAAACAGTAAATCAAAAAGAGCGGATTAAGCTGCTGGATGCGGTTACCAGACATGGATACATCAATAACTATTCTGGTATCCGTATCTCAAAGTCCGGTCGGCGTTTTATGATCCGTGACGCCACAGTATGGAATTTAATTACATCAGATGGTCAGTTTTATGGCCAAGCTGCACTCATCCGAGACTGGGAATACCTTTGATTTCTGCGATGGCACTATGAAATATTTCACAAGTTTTTTCAACATTGATAGCCATACTTGCATTGCCAACTGTATATTTTGCGGACTATCTTCCAATTTTCGTGACCACATCTCAATTTCAGAGTATGTAACGCTCTGAATCGAAGCAATCTCTACCAGAGAACCATCCGGCCGTGTACCTGCTTTAGGTGCTATTCAATTAGTATCTGAATTAAAGACTCACGCATGCAGTGTCTGTGACTGGGGAGTCTCCATACTCTATCCTTAAATTTTGTATGAAATATTCTTAGAGGTACCCTTTAAACTTTAAACACTTTTGACCGATAACAAGTTCGTGAATCTCGAACTTGAATTCAATTAGTAATGTTTAAACAATTAAGGTGCAAGGATTAAATATGGATACCAAAATTACATTTATCAAAACCAGTAAGGGTGAGGATGAAAGCAATAGGATAACTAATTATTTGTCCAATGATATTAAGCGTGCTTTCTGTTTGATTGATAACAAGTCTACGGTGAAAGTGCTGATGAAACGGGCTGCGCCCAGCTTAAGTGAATCACTAGAATATTTGCTACAGGAACTGATCAATGGGGGCTTTATTCAAGATAAAGACAAAGTGAGTTACGTCGCTAATATTGCGATTCCCTGCGACATGCGTGTGAGAAGCGATGACAAAATTTATATTGGCCGGGAGCGCGGAGGGCGAGACCGTCACAACCTACGGAGTACCAGATAAGTTCAAGGAAAATACAGCCTATTTAATATATGCAACAAAACCAATTTGAATGCCTGCCTGATAAAGCTGCTAAATTTTAAAAGCAATTAAAATCATGTAATTACAAATACAGAGATGGCATTCGTAATGTAGAACAAATTGTTTATTTTGATAGTCAGCTATGCAGTGCGTTTGCTGTTGTTCATATTTTTCGAGTTACTTTCAGCAAGCGGCCAGAAGCAGCCAATCAAGAATCTTCTTCGCATCTGACGAAAACTGTATGTGCTCCTAATGCTAGGGCTGCCCCGTCCAACATCAATGAAAGAAATCAACATGTCTATGCTTATTTTCTTAGGTATCGTTGCCATAGTATTGATCTATGGCATCAGCTTGTATAACAACTTGGTGAGTGTCAAAAATGTTGTTGCTAAAGCTTGGGCCAATATCGACGTGCTACTGAAACAGCGCCATGACGAGTTGCCAAAATTGGTTGAAGTGTGCAAACAATACAAGCAGTTTGAGCAATCCACCTTGCAAAAAGTTATCGAGGCACGTTCACAGGTGCAGTCTGCAGGGAACCGTCAAGACATCGACGCCCTTGGGCAGGCGGAAGGACTGCTACGCGCAGGTTTGGGCAGCATATTCGCCCTTGCAGAAGCTTACCCTGAGCTGAAAGCTAATGAAAATTTCATGCAGCTACAGAACCGTATCAGCACGCTTGAAAATGGAATTGCTGACCGCCGTGAATTTTATAACGACGCAGTGAACATCAATAACGTGCAAATCGAAGTCTTTCCCGCCAATTTTATTTCGAAGATGTTCGGTTTTGTTGAAAAGCCTTTGCTGGTATTTTCCACGAATGAAAAAGCCGATGTGGATATGAAGCAATTATTCAACTAACAGCTATGGCAAATATGTTTTGCCTGTTAATGAATCACCCATGCCTTTTTTCACTAACCGCTGGTTGATAAAGCACGTGCGACTCGCTGTGCGATATTCACGATAATCCCCATGCTGGATTGGCTACGACGCGAATATGCGCAACTTATTACCTCCGGTGCACAGTTGCTGCTACTGATCGTAGGTTTCCGTATACATTCCCGCAATGGCTGGTTGTATTGTCTTGCTGTAATTGCATTGATTAGCCTCTGTGCATGGTTGTCCTCGTTATATAGGCTGCGGACCTTACGCAACACACCCACATCAAAAATTGCTTCTGCTGCACAAGGCTATGTTGAATTGGTGGGAAGTGGTCAACCATTCTGTGACCCTCCCTTGTTTAGCACGCTTAGACGACGTCCTTGTTTGTGGTGTCGCTATAAAATCGAGCAGCGAGAGAAAAATGGATGGAGAACAATAGATAGTGGTGAAACCAGCGACTCTTTCTTACTGTGCGACGATACCGGTGAATGTGTGGTTGACCCGGAAAATGCGGAGATCATTACTCGGCGTTATGACCAGTGGCAAGAAAAAGGCTGTCGTTACACTGAATGGACCTTGATCAAGGGTGAAACACTCTATGTCATCGGTCGGTTTCGCACTCAAGGTGGTCGTAATCAAGATTTTGACAAGCGCGTTGAGTTGAGCGCATTGCTGACGGAATGGAAAAAAAATATGCCCGCGTTGCTCGCACGCTTCGATCTAAACAAAGATGGGGAGCTAAGCCTAGCGGAATGGGAACTTGCCAGGCAAGCGGCCAAGGATGAAGTGGAGAAAATGATGGCGGATGTTATGGCACATCCTAGCACCCATATCATCAGCCGTTCTCCCGATGGCCAACTCTTCCTTATCAGTAACCTATCAGGGGAAAGGTTGTCACGTCGCTACTTGCTCTGGGCTTGGGGGCATCTCATGATTTTATTTGGATCGCTCGGTGGGCTAGGGTGGGTGCTACAAAATATTAATTCATAACGTAAAATAGTAATATGTTACATAAAAGGCTGATGACGCAGAGAAAATATGTTACGTTCAGAATGTGTTGCGAAAGGTCTCTTCCGCAACACAGGGTATAAGTTCCCAGCAGTGTGCAACACTGCACTGGTACAAGACATAAGGGCATCTCTCAATATCCATTATTTGTCACAATACAGCGTTTAGAGTAAGAAATTTTGCTTGCATATCAAATATATGCTGCACTCAAATTTTTTACTCTCGCCTTGTCTTGTCTAGAAACTTGAATTTATAGAGACTCCTATTAATTGCTTTCTTAAGAAAACGCATCTGATGAGTGGAGTCACCATTGACCAGCGGCATTTTTGAAGTGGTAATGAAAATTGATCAATTGTTAGTAGTAGCCGGTATTCCTTTCGCGATTAATAGTCTGCTACTGCTAATGGCACGAAAGCTGGAGCATAAATGGAAAAAATTGAAGTAAAGCGCTGGTGGTGGCTATTACTGATGATCGTTGTGATTTGGTTTGGCACTTTAGAGTACCGTAAGCTGATAAAGCCGGATGAAGGACGCTACGCTGAAATTCCGCGCGAAATGGTAGTGAGTGGCGACTGGGTGACCCCGCGTCTGAACGATCTTAAATATTTCGAAAAACCCCCGCTTCAATATTGGGCGACTGCGACCGCGTATACCTTGTTGGGTGAGCATCAATGGACGTCACGTTTATGGCCTGCATTGACCGGCTTTTGCGGGTTATTATTGGTGTGGTTTGCCGGTACACGCTTGTTCGGGCGCGAAGCAGGACAGTATGCGGCCTTGATTCTAGGCAGCAGTTTGTTATATGTGCTGATCGGGCATATTAATACGCTCGATATGGGTGTGACGTTCTTCCTCACCCTTGGCATTGTCGGCCTGCTACTTGGTCAACAGGCCGAAGCCGATACGCGTACCCGGCGTAACTGGCTCTATTGTGCGTGGGCAGCTTTGGGTTTGGCAGTATTGAGCAAGGGGCTAATCGGACTTGTGCTGCCAGCTGCCGCATTGGTGATTTATTCTGTGTTGCAGCGCGATCTGACACCATGGAAACGTCTCAATCTGGTGACCGGGCTATTACTGTTTTTGCTTGTCACTGCGCCATGGTTCATTTTGGTGATGAATGCCAATCCAGAATTCTTCGAGCGTTTCTTCATCTATGAGCACTACACGCGATTTTCTACCAAGGATTTAGGACGTTATCAGCCTTGGTACTATTTTATTCCCATCCTGCTGGCAGGCATGTTGCCGTGGACGGTTTTAATGTTTGATACCTTGCTGCGCACTTGGAAAGGCGCCGCATATATCGGTAAGGCATTTAACCCGGAACGCTTTCTGCTGATATGGGTGGTGTTCATTTATGTATTCTTTTCGGTGTCCGGATCAAAACTTCCGTCCTATCTGCTGCCGATGTTTCCAGCTTTGGCATTGTTAATGGGCAAACGGCTGGCTGAGATACGCGAACGGGTATTGCTGTGGCAACTCGCTCCGGCCTTATTGGCGCCGGTGGCAACATTGGGATTCGCACCTTTTACAGCGCAACTGGCAAAAACACCCCTACAAATAGACATGTATCGTGATTACGCAACTTGGGCAGTGGTGGCTGCACTTGTAATTCTGTTTGGGCTGATCTCTGGCATGATGTTATTGACACGCAACAAAAAATCTCTGGCGGTGTTGGTGGTGGCATTAAGCTCTTTAATAGGGGCGCAAATTGTTTTATCCGGGCATAATACTGTGGCCAGATCGCGTTCTGCGTACCATATTGCCGAGTCAATCCGTCCCTATGTCAAGCCTGATATTCCATTGTATTCGGTGGGCACTTACGAGCAGACTCTGCCGTTTTACCTGAAGCGCACCTTCACCTTGGTTGCCTTTCAGAATGAAATGGCATTCGGTATTATGCAGGAGCCGCAGCGCTGGATACCAGACATCGCCAGCTTCGCGAAAATATGGGGTAAGCAACCAGCAGCCTTGGCGATCATGCCGGTTTATTTATATCCGCAACTTATACAGCAAAGTGTGGCAATGAAGATTATTTTCGAAGACACGCAACACATCGTCGTGAGTAAACCATGAACCTGATCAACTTCGGCCTGATTTTCGTTGGCGTGATGCTCAATGTTGCTGCGCAACTCATGATCAAGGCCGGAACTAACAGCATTGGTTATTTCGAGTTCAGTCGTAGCAACATTCTGCCTGTCGGTGTGCGTCTTGCCACCGAGCCTCACATTATTGGGGCAGTAGCCTGTTATGTGTTCAGCGTGGTGATATGGATACTGGCTTTATCACGCGTGCAAGTCAGTATTGCTTATCCGCTGTTGTCCATGGGGTATGTAGTAAATGCGGTGGCGGCGTGGTGGTTCTTTAATGAATCAATCAACCCGGCTAAAGTGGCCGGCATCAGCGTAATCATTCTGGGCGTTGTCATTATTTCTCGAGCATGAGCGAATTTCTTCCATTTTCTCGCCCATCAATTGATGAGGCTACTATTGCTTCTGTAGCGGAAACCCTGCGTTCCGGCTGGATTACCAGTGGCCCCAAGGTTCAGGAATTCGAGAAGCAGCTCTCTGATTATTTCGGTGGGCGTCTGGTGCGCACCTTCAACTCCGGCACTTGTACCATGGAAATCGCCCTGCGCATTGCGGGTATAGGGCAGGGTGACGAAGTCATCACCACGCCCATTTCATGGGTGGCCACCGCCAACGTCATACTCGAAATCGGCGCAACTCCGGTGTTTGCTGATGTTGATCCCGTTACAAGAAACATTGATCTAGACAAGGTTGAGGCGGCGATCACGCCGCGCACTAAAGCAATCATCCCGGTCTATCTGGCGGGCAAACCGGTGGATATGGATCGCCTCTACAAGATAGCTGCCAAGCACAAATTACGCTTGGTCGAAGATGCCGCGCAAGCTATTGGTTCCACATGGCAGGGCAAGCCCATCGGTTCGTTCGGTGATTTTGTTTCGTTCAGCTTTCAGGCCAACAAGAATATTACTACCTCGGAAGGTGGGTGTCTGGTGCTGAACAACCCAGAGGAAGCCGCACTCGCCGAAAAGTACCGGCTGCAAGGCGTCACGCGGAGCGGCTACGATGGCATCGAAGTGGACGTGCTGGGCGGCAAATTCAACATGACCGACATCGCTGCCGCCATAGGCTTAGGCCAGTTCGCGCAATTAAATGTGATCACCGCACAACGACGTAAATTGGCGCGGCATTATTTCGCGACACTCGGTAAAGATTTCGAAGCACAAACTGGAGCGCAATTACCCCCGGCTGATTTTGAAAACACCAACTGGCATTTGTTTCAGATAGTGCTGCCGGAGCGAATCACACGTGCTGATTTTATGGCGCGCATGAAAGACAAGAACATCGGCATCGGTTATCACTATGCGCCTATTCACCTATTCAAGCTGTATCGAGCATTGGGTTTTAAGGAAGGCATGTTCCCAATTGCAGAGCGCGTTGGGCGTCAGATCGTTTCCTTGCCAATGTTTGCGGCGATGAATGAAAGTGATGTTGAGCGCATGTGTGCGGAGATGCTTGCAGTATTGAAAAATTAGCGTGCGTATAACGCACGCTGTGCAGTTGGTCATACCTTAATTTTCTTATACTTACTTTCAATTTCGCTAACCTCACCCTCTGCGGTAAAATGCTGCACCATGAATATTCCCCAACTTTCCGTCGTCATTCCTGTTTATAACGAGGAAGTAGGTCTGCAAACCTTGTTCGATCGTTTATATCCAATACTGGATAATCTCGGTATGAGCTACGAGGTCGTGTTTATCAATGATGGCAGCCGAGACCGTTCGGCCGCCATCCTGCGCGAGCAATTTCAGCGCCGCCACGATGTAACAAGGGTGATTCTGTTTAATGGCAATTTTGGTCAGCATATGGCGATCACTGCGGGCTTTGAGCATGCGCGCGGTGCGCGCGTAGTGACGCTGGATGCCGACCTGCAAAATCCGCCGGAAGAGATAGCCAAGCTGCTCGCCAAGATGGATGAGGGTTACGATTACATTGGTTCCATCCGTAAGCAGCGTAACGATAGTTGGTGGCGGCATCTGGGTTCACGCGCTATGAACCGGCTGCGCGAACGTATTACGAATATTAAAATGACTGATCAGGGCTGCATGTTGCGCGCGTATGATCGCTCCCTCATTGATGCGATCAACAGTTGTCAGGAGGTGAGTACTTTTGTCCCGGCTCTGGCCTATACTTTTGCGCGCAACCCCACCGAGGTGACGGTAGAACATGAGGAACGTGCGCTGGGTGAATCAAAATATTCGTTATACAGTCTGATTCGTCTTAATTTTGACCTGATGACTGGATTTTCTGTAGTACCCCTGCAATGGTTCTCCATGGCTGGAATTGCAATTTCATTGATGTCTGCATTCTTAGTGGTCGTTCTACTGGTGCGTCGCCTGTTTGTCGGCCCCGAAGCGGAAGGGCTGTTCACCCTGTTCGCCATCGCTTTTTTCCTGATCGGTCTCACCCTGTTCGGTATCGGTCTGCTGGGGGAATATATCGGCCGCATTTATCTGCAAGTACGCCATCGTCCGCGCTATCTGATTCAAGCTATATTGGACAAGACTGTATGACACGCGTGGTCGTTTTTGCTTACCATAACGTGGGTGTTCGTTGCCTGTCTGTATTGCTGGCGCATGGCGTGGAGGTGGCGCTGGTGGTTACGCATCGTGACAACCCGAAAGAAAATATCTGGTTTGCCAGTGTGGCCGAGTTGGCTGCTCTGCATAGCATTCCGGTCATCACACCGGACAATCCCAATACGGTGGAAGTGCTTGAGCAGATTCGAGCGTTACAACCGGATTTTCTTTTTTCCTTCTATTATCGCGAAATGTTTAAGCGCGAGTTGCTGGAAATTCCTAGACATGGTGCGCTCAACATGCATGGCTCGCTGTTACCGAAATATCGAGGCCGGGTGCCGGTCAATTGGGCCATTATTAACGGCGAAACAGAGACTGGCGCGACTTTGCATTACATGACAGAAAAACCGGATAATGGTGCGGTGATAGCGCAGCAGGCCGTACCAATATTGTCTGATGACACTGCACTCGAAGTGTTTCAAAAAGTTACTGTGGCGGCTGAAATTACGCTGAATGCTTGCTTGCCCACGCTACTTGCCGGTACGGCAAAACCAGTATTGCAGGATTTGAGCCAAGGCGCATATTTCGGTGGACGTAAACCGGAGGATGGCATTATTGACTGGTTGCAAGATGCGCGCACCATTCACAACCTGGTGCGAGCTGTGGCACCGCCTTATCCGGGTGCGAGCACACAACTTTTGGGCAAATCCATGCGCATTCTGCAAACGTTGGTCACAACTTGCACTGCAACGGGCGAGACACCAGCCTTCTATGTCAAGGAAAGCAAGGCATACGCTATTTGTGGGCAAGGCGTACTGCGCGTAGTACGTTTTGAGTTGGATGACATAGAAATGAGCGCCACTGAGTTTTTTACCCAGTATGGCGCGGCAAGATTTGAATTTAATGTGTCTCAATAATGGTTAAAGAGTTCGCGAGTTATTTATCGAGTCGCCCAAATGGATTGATAGTGACCGTTATGGGCATCAGTATAAGTTCAGAGTTCATCATCCTTGCGCAGGCGGGAATACAATTTTAATGCCTCAGTTAGCTCTTAAAATTGATGTTGATACCTATCGCGGCACGCGCGAGGGAGTTCCGCGTTTAGTAGAAATGCTGAAGCGACACAATGTGCAAGCCACATTTTTCTTTACTCTCGGCCCGGATCACACAGGGCGCGCTATTCGGCGTGTATTCCGTCCTGGATTTTTAGGCAAGGTGTCGCGTACCTCAGTGCTGGAACACTACGGCATCAAGACGTTACTGTATGGCACCTTATTGCCTGGGCCAGATATTGGACGTCACTGTGTACAAATATTACGCTCGGTACGTGATGCAGGTTTTGAAGTCGGCATTCATTGCTATGACCATATCCGCTGGCAGGATTATGTCGCAGGCAAAGATGGCGAATGGACAAGGCGCGAGATGCAGCGTGCAGTGGATAGATTCATCGAGATTTTTGGCGAAGCGCCTAAGGCGCACGCTGCTGCTGGTTGGCAGATGAATCGGCATGCCCTGCGCCTGATGCAGGTATTAGGTTTTGATTACAGTTCTGACACACGCGGCATACATCCCTTTATCCCCACTTGGGATGCTGAGATTGTTGCCTGCCCACAGCTACCAACCACCTTGCCCACACTGGATGAAATCATCAATCGAGAGGGGGTCACGCTGGAAAATGTGGCGCAGCACATACTCCGACTGACTGCGCTCCCTCCTACGATGGGCCATGTATATACACTACATGCCGAGTTGGAAGGCGGCAAGTGGATGCCAGTATTCGAACAGCTCATCACGGGCTGGAAAGAACAGGGCTACGAGCTTGTTTCAATGCACCAGTATTTTGAAAAACTCAAAGGCACTCTGCCACTAAATGAGCTTGTGATAGGGACAGTGGATGGGCGTAGCGGAACGCTGGCCATGCAGGGAAAATAGGTTAGACATACTCCAATTTTCAGTTTAGAGGTGCCCTTTAGTTTTAATTCTGGTGGCTTGTCACAAGAGGAACTAGATGCGAGTGCGTGGAAACTGAATATCTACCCCCAAAGTCACTTGGGTTCAGGATTACGGCACAAGACAACAAAACCCTAAGCCGTTTATCTGAACCGCAATAGCTTCCCACATCCTCCAAAAAAACCTCAAAGCCAATAGTCGCTTAAGTTCCAAACAGAACGCCACACAGCACTAGGTTGCGCAGTGTGCTCGGTTGCGACCAGCACGCTTCGCTTCATAGAGCGTACTGTCGGCGCGGGCAAATACCGCTGTCGGTGTAGCATCGTCGGACTGCTTGCACTGCACGACACCGATACTTACCGTCACCGATATAATCTGGCCATTGACGATGTAGCGCATTTCATTTACCTGAGAACAGATGCGCTCTGCCGTTTTACGCGCCAGATCCACCGTTGCTTCAACCATGATAATGACAAATTCATCGCCACCATAGCGCGCAGCGTAATCTACACTGCGGATCGACTGGCCGAGTATCTTGGCCACGGCTACAATTACTTCATCACCCGCAATATGACCATGGCTGTCATTGAGAGTCTTGAAGTAATCAATATCCATCATGAGCACTGCAAAAGGTCGCTGGTTACGCTTGAATCGAGCGAGCTCATCTTTCAGGATTGCATCAAGTTTGCTGCGGTTATACAGACCGGTAAGACCATCGGTAATGGAAAGCGTCTCAAGTAGCTGATTTTGTTGCTGCATGGCTTCATTTGTAGCTACTATCTCGGCGTGACTATGACGCAGCTTGTTTGCCATCTTGTTAAATATCCGGGTGAGGTGGCCGAATTCATCATTTCGTGTCACAGGCAGTTGTACATCAAGATCGCCGTCGGCGATGCTGTTGGCTGCATCAATCAGATGCTGCAGTGGCGTGACAATTGAACGACCCATCCGAAAAGCCACCGCTGTTACTATCAACGCTAGTGTGCACACCAATGCCAGAAACAGATTGCGAAACTCTACCCAGGCGGCGTAGACCTCATCACGATCTTGTTCTGCCACTACCGTGACTGATAACGCAGCAGGCGTATCTGCCAGCCCAATAACTTCGCGATCCATTAGCCCTTGAAAGACCATGGACTCGCCAGTCTTTGCAAGCAGCTGGCGCAGCACCTTCGCATCCAGCGACGTTCGTTTGGTTGTACCAGCGCGGCTGCTAAGCAGTTCCCTGCCGTTTTGGTCCAGCAAGAGTACCTCGCCCAGCGGTGATTTCGTCGAGCTTTTCAGATAGGGTTGGGCGGTACGTAGATCAAGCTCGGCCACCAATGCACCCATTAGTACATTGCCGTACGACAATACAGGTACCGCAACGCTAAGCGTCGCGGTAGCACGCTGATTATTCCAGTGGGGTGGTACGAGCACGACTCCTTCGGTGAGCGCACTGTCCGGCCAGCTTTGAGGCAAAGTTACTGCGGAGGGTGCCACCGCGCTGCTAGCCACAATCTGCCCGGCAGCTCTGACCACGGTCAATTCCAATATTGTGTCAAGTTGTGACTGCACCGAACGCAGGTAGTGTGTCAAGGCCTGCGGAGTTATATTGGGCTTGCCTGCAAGTGGGTGAGTAGTCGCAGACAGTCCGTCTATGACTGCATTAGATGTGGACAGTGCCCGCACTGC
The DNA here is from genome assembly GCF_927797785.1 of Candidatus Nitrotoga sp. BS. GTDB lineage: Bacteria > Pseudomonadota > Gammaproteobacteria > Burkholderiales > Gallionellaceae > Nitrotoga. Next base: position 44,333 of record NZ_CAKMLL010000117.1, read on the forward strand.
GTGGATGTGCTTATTGATCCACAGTTCCAACTCGCGACTGGCCTGGCTTGCCAGGGCGCGCAGTTCTCGGGGTACATTGTCGCTTATCCGCGCCTCGTTCTGGCGGAACGACAGCAGCCCCAAGCCCAGCGATGGGATAAGCGTGGCCAGGATGGCGAAAACAAAAATTTTGCTTTTAATACTTTTCAAAAACACCATTGGTATGAATTTCCTTGCTGCAAAAACACTATCGAACGTTATGTGCCCGACCATAAGACAGCTGCCAGTAAAAGTGGTGCTGAACTTGGCCTAAATAGCTAAAATAAAAACCACAAGCCATCATTAAGGCTATCTCATAATTATCTAATTTAACTTGGTAACTATATAAATGGTAAATGATTTTTGTTGCACATAAAACACTCAAACCTATGCTAAAAAACATTTGGTAAGTTTTCAAATTTTGTTCAACAACTAATTGTGACATAGCCTAAATTAAAATGGATTTGCAACTATCTTGGAATAAAGATCCAATGCTAACTTGTAAAGTGATTTGCATCTCGACCGACTATGACACTGAATATTGAGGCAAGTCTGAGTCATGTTTGTATAAAAGCCGACACTATTATTTGTGCAAGTGCGGTATTAAATAGGGTTTTTATAAATATTGTTTTATAACAATATGTTACTTGATTTATCATGAATCTGCGCCAGCAATGTTCGCATTTGCACCACTATGTCCCGCGCTTGATCAATCTCTCCCTCCCCTTTGAGCTGCTCTAGCGTCATACACAATTCACCAAATCTCATTGCACCTACAGTTCTAGCCGATGA
>NZ_CAKMLL010000118.1 GCF_927797785.1 Candidatus Nitrotoga sp. BS
GTCACTTTGTCACCGTCAAGCGTCGAACCCGTTGTAATAATATGCGAGTCTGACTTTGGTGACATTCAGCGCCCCTTCCGTGCTCCACTTGCTGACGTTGACCCTCATGTTCACCGTCCTGAACAGCCTTTCTACCCGGCTTGTTGTCTTTCCTTCCAAGCGATTCTCTAAAGCTGTAAACATGTCCGCACGCGCATTCTCAAGATAAACCACGCAATGCTCGTACTTTTTTTCCTTACAGTAAGCGATAACCTTTTCCAGGCGCGCTCTCTTTGATTCGAGCATCGCTTTGATCGTATCGGGGCAATCCACCAACGACCTGATCGCGCATATCTCCATCAGCTCCGCCACGACATGCAACCATTCCTTGCTTTTTCGTTTCACGCCGTCCGACCATAAAACATACTGCGCTTGGTAGGGGATATGCCATAAACATCGCTGGATAAGCACCGTCACTTTTTCTTTCAGGCTTTCAAAGATAGCGGTATCACCGTCGGTCATAAGCAAAAATGGTTCCTTGAATTTCTTGATCACCCCGATACTTTTTTGAAACAGCTTGTCCCATGAACCGTTGTAGTTGCCGATATCGATGCCCGCCACCCTGATTCCGCCGCCTTTTTTGTACTGCACCAACACCTTCAACTCCTTGCCCCGTTTGGCGATCCCGGCAATCCCGACACCGGTTCCATCGGCCTCGCAACGCGGCTCTTCATTTTCGTCCAGAACAAATTCCATCCCGGCACCAACTTGTTGCACCGACTTCCAAATCGTCATCTTGTCTATCGCCCACCCGAACATCTTGCCGAACTTCTCCGCCACGCGGTAGGAGGTCAACGCGCCCAGCAGAGCCAACTTGTGCCGTGTTTCTTCGGGAACTCTCTTCCTGGGTTCCATGCCTAGCAACATCCGGGTGATGTACTGCTTGCTGCCGCACTCCTTGCATTCCACCTGCAACTGTTTGAGCGTGATATACCGAAACCAGGTGAGAACGGTCGTCGCCTTGCCATGCCGCGTCTTCCAGATAAATTGGGTGTCATTGCCACAACATTTACAGACGAATGATTTTTTCTCACAGGCCATCTCGTACTCGCCGAAAGCAACCAGCACTTTCTGAAAGAAATCTTCCAGCAACTGTGGCAACAACATAAGAAACGCTTTCATAATCGACGAAAAATCGCTCTGCCCCATGTTGATCCTGAATTGACAGTCAAATTCAATCGTAATATCTTTCTGCTGTGGGGTCGTTTCCATATTGCCCTCCTTTTTGGATTTTGTTTCCGCAAAAACTAAATACCATATTGGAGGGCAATTATCTTTTACTACTCAGGTCTCACAAATTCTACGTTACCAATTTATTGACTGTAAATATACACATCTTAGTTGGGCATTTCCATCAACATAATTTGATATTATTATTCATAATCATATTTTTATTCTTGTTAATTAGAAATAGTCACAAGATTTTTTCGTTCAACTCATTCACAAACCCTTGCAATTCATTTGGCAATGGTGCGCTGAGCTGCATAGGCTCATCTGTCAGCGGATGCGTGAAAGTGATGCTGTACGCATGCAGAAACATGCGCTTTAAACCCCGCTTAATTAAGTCTTTATTTCGCGCGAAATCACCGTACTTATCATCGCCCGCAATGGGAAAGCCCAGATGAGAAAGATGCACACGAATTTGATGAGTACGCCCAGTTTTCAGTTGAGCTTCAAGCAAGCTGAATTCAGATAAATTTTTTTGCAAGACAAAAATGGTGTGGGAGGCTTGCCCATCTTCGCGCACCATTACGCGTTTCTCACCGTTCTGAGTGTTAAATTTGTGTAGTGGTAATTTAACGTGCTGCTTTACGTTCTGCCACTTGCCTAATACTAAGCACAGATATCGCTTGTCGCTTTTCCCTTCACGCATCTGTTCGTGCAGGTGGATCAGAGCAGATCGCTTTTTCGCCAGTAGTAACACGCCCGACGTTTCTCGATCCAGGCGATGAACCAGTTCCAGAAATTTGGCTTGCGGACGGGCGCTACGCAATTGTTCAATAATGCCGAAGCTAACTCCACTGCCGCCATGTACTGCTACTCCAGATGGCTTGTCGATCACCAACAGTGCATCGTCTTCATATAGGATCGGAAATTCAAGTGCTGGGACATAGTCACGATTTTGCGTTTGAGCTACCCGTACAGGCGGAATACGAACATGGTCGTCCAGTTGCAGGCGATAAGTCTGATCCACCCGCTTCTTATCAACGCGCACTTCACCGCTACGCAGAATACGATAGATATGGCTTTTGGGGACACCCTTAAGGTGTTTGCATAGAAAATTATCAATGCGCTGATTGCAGCTGCCCTCGTCAATCTTTATCCAGGTTACAGATTCTTTGCGTAAATTATTCATTATGCTTATACTTCCCGATAACGCGTATTGGCTAACGGAAAACGGGATGCGAATTCCCCGTGAGTGTGGAGCAGGCAACAATGCCGCCGCCCCGTTCCGACGCAATCCGGTTAATGTCACTCACCGGAAGAAGCAGTGATAGTAATTGATTTACGCGCTCAAAGCACCTGCGGATTTTTTCCGTGTCGCCCTTATAACAAAATTGGCGGCACCTGTTAATTTTAAACAAGCTAATAACGAGAACAATATTTATAACAACCGTCAGCATCGCTATATCAGCATTGTTTGCACGGCTCTTATTCGCTTTCTCGCGCGCGGTTAGCCGTGTGTAGACTTGTTCTGCCCGTGTCAGAGCGCGGGAGAAAATATAATGAAACGCATGTTATTCAATGCGACACAAGCGGAAGAACTCCGTGTCGCCATTGTCGATGGTCAAAAATTGATCGACCTTGACATTGAATCCGCTGGCAAAGAGCAACGCAAAAGTAATATATATAAGGCTGTCATTACTCGTATCGAACCCAGTCTGGAAGCTGCTTTTGTCGAATATGGCGGTAACCGCCATGGTTTCCTACCATTCAAAGAAGTTTCTCCCATTAATTACTTGAATCAAGAAGGTACCGGTCGTCCCAGCATCAAGGAAGCATTACGTGAAGGCCAGGAACTTCTCATCCAGGTGGAAAAAGACGAGCGCGGCAATAAGGGAGCCGCATTAACTACTTATATTAGTCTGGCTGGCCGCTATATTGTGCTGATGCCCAATAATCCTAGCGGTGGTGGTGTATCGCGCCGTGTTGAAGGCGAAGAGCGTAATGAACTGCGCGACGTCTTGTCGCAATTGGAAATTCCACAAGGTGCAAGCATTATTGCGCGCACTGCCGGAATTGGCCGCAATCTAGAAGAATTACAATGGGATCTTAACTACCTCAAACAGTTGTGGGATGCCATTGAAAGTGCGGCAAAAACCGAAAAAGCCCCATCGCTGATCTACCTTGAAAGTAGCTTGGTGGTACGCGCCATACGCGACTATTTCCACCCTGAAATCGGTGAAATTCTAGTTGATACGGACGATATCTACCAACAGGCACGGGCTTTCATGAGCACGGTCATGCCGAACAATGTTCATGTAATCAAGCGGTATCAGGATGACGTACCTTTATTCTCGCGCTTCCAAGTTGAACACCAGATTGAATCGGCGCATGCACGCCAAGTAAACCTCCCCTCCGGTGGCGCCATTGTTATTGATCATACGGAGGCACTAACCGCAATCGATATTAACTCAGCACGCGCTACGCGCGGCGCGGATATAGAGTCCACCGCACTCAACACTAATTTGGAAGCTGCCGAAGAAATTGCACGGCAGATGCGTCTGCGCGATTTAGGTGGTCTGATCGTCATCGATTTTATCGATATGGAAAGCACCCGCAACCAGCGTGAAGTGGAAAATCGCCTGCGTGATGCATTGCATTATGACCGTGCACGTGTACAGACTGGAAAAATTTCGCGCTTCGGCCTGCTGGAGCTATCTCGTCAACGCCTGCAACCCAGCCTGGAAGAAAGCAGCCACACACCCTGTCCCCGTTGTAACGGCATCGGCCATATACGCGGCATCGAATCTTCCGCCTTGAACATCCTGCGTATTATTAGTGAAGAAGCGATGAAAGAACACAGTGCCGCTATCCACGTGCAAGTGCCGTTAGATGTCGCTACCTTCCTGCTTAATGAGAAGCGCGCTGAAATACATCAAATTGAATCGCGGCTAAAGGTGGTCATTACACTGATTCCAAATACAAATATGGAAACCCCGCAATATACCGTGACTCGTTTACGCCAATACGACATGACTGGCGAAAATAAGCAGGCTAGCTACAAGTTGGTGACAATATCGGAAGTAAACCATATCACTGCCAAAACCGCGCATGAATCCAAACCACAGCGCTCTCAAGCTGTAGTTCAAGGTGTCACGCCACCACAACCTGCCCCAATGCGATCAGTCCGAGGAGCTACGCAACCTTCTACTTTCGTCAAGCTGATAGGCTGGCTCAAGTCACTAGGTGAGGTAAAAACTCCCGAAGAGCCGATCGCTAAACCGCGTACCAACAACCCACCTCGACGTGAACGAGAAAACCGTAGCTCAAGCGGTAACCGCTCGGATAGTAATCGACCTGAAGGCAACCGTCAGCGCAATAATCCGCGCCGTGACCGCGATGAAATTCAACCACGTATAGACAAAGCAGTGCAATCGGCACCAAAAACACAGGAACCGCGCGCTGCACGTCCGCCCAAGCCACCACGCGTACCAGTCGAAACAGCGGTATTGGAAAACATGGGGAAAGTTGCAGCCATCACTGAAGCAACGGAAGAAATTAGTCAGAGCACTGGACGTAAACGCGGTCGGCGCGGAGGACAGCGCGAACGCGAACGGCGTGATCAGCTGGCAGCCGGGCAATTAGTCGGTGAACAAACTATCCTGACCGAAAGTACGCCCAGTACTGTATTAAGCACCATTGAATCAACACGCCAAAGCGAACCTACTGAGCAACAAAATATTCAAAATATAGAGTCACACCAACTTCCTGCTGAGCAGGCTATTACATCGACTCAGGTCAGCCCTACAAGCAATGGCAGCGGGTTGGTGCAGGTCGAAACTGACGCAGTCAAACGCTCTTTAGCGGCTGCGACTGACCAGGTTGAAACTGCACCACCAGCGTCACGCCGCCGCTCACGTCCACGTGAAATTTACAGTATGGAAAACAACGAGCCGCTGGTACAAATCGAAACGCAACAAAATTTGAACTTATAGTTGGATTGGTAACATTACACACGGTAGTGTAAATTAAAAAAACAATAAAGCCGCACAGTAAAAATGCGCGGCTTTATTGTTTTCCTACTTCATTCGATATTAAAAAATATGCAATAAATACAATCCGCCTCTTTACGTAAGAACCTTCTGTATATGCTGTAATAAGCCCTCTGAAGCATCCTCCACCATATCAAGTACACGCTCGAAACCGTCTGCCCCACCATAATATGGATCGGGAACTTCACGCTCGTCATGTCGTGTAGCATATTCCAGAAACAAGCCCAAACGTCCTTGCTCCTTTACCGGACATAAACGTTGCAAAATATCAAGATTGTCACAATCCATAGCCAGCACATATTCGAAACGCGTAAAATCAGCAACCTCAACCTGTCGCCCACGCAACATACTCATATCGTATCCGCGCTGTAATGCAGCACGCTGCGTTCGCGTATCCGGCGGTTTGCCTATATGGTAATCATGCGTACCTACTGAATCAATCAGAATGTGCTGTACCAATCCTGCTTCTTCAACGCGTGTGCGGAACACTGCTTCAGCGGTGGGTGATCGACAGATGTTTCCCATGCAGCAAAATAAGACTCTAATTTTTTTCAATTATTCTACTCATTAGAAAGAAAAAGTATTGAAAATTCCAACTGCTCCAACTCAAAATGGAGACATGAACACGCTCTCCCGCAGCTTCTTCAATTGGTCACGCAATTCACTTGCACGCTCAAATTCAAGATTTTTCGCTGACTGCAGCATTTCTTTTTCTAGCCGCTTAATTTCCTTGGCAAGGTCACGCTCACTCATCGCCAAGTATTTTTCCTGATCTTGTTCTATTTTCAGTTGCTTACGCGCAGCATCTGGCTCATAGCTACCCTCGATGATGTCCTTGATACGTTTCTGCACACCTTGGGGGACAATGCTGTGCAATTCATTGTGCAATTGCTGCTTGTTCCGCCTGCGCTCAGTCTCGTCGATCGCTCGGCGCATCGAATTGGTAATTTTATCAGCATAGAGTATTGCGTTACCATTAATATGGCGCGCAGCGCGGCCTATCGTCTGAATGAGCGCACGTTCCGAACGTAAAAAACCTTCCTTATCAGCATCGAGTATAGCGACCAGTGATACCTCGGGGATGTCCAGCCCCTCGCGTAACAGGTTAATACCGACTAGAACGTCAAACATGCCCAACCGCAAATCGCGGATGATTTCCACTCGCTCAACAGTTTCAATATCTGAATGCAGATAACGTACTTTAATACCGTGCTCAGAAAAATATTCGGTGAGATCTTCTGACATGCGCTTGGTCAACGTGGTGACCAGTACTCGCTCGCCCTTGGCTGTGCGTAAATTTACCTCAGACATCAAATCATCCACCTGATGTGTGGCCGGCCGCACTTCAATTTGCGGATCAACCAGTCCAGTGGGACGCACCAATTGTTCCACCACTTGTCCGGTATGCTCTGCCTCAAAAACAGCCGGCGTTGCAGAAACAAATATGGATTGACGCATTACGCGTTCAAACTCGTCAAAACGTAGCGGGCGGTTATCCAGCGCAGATGGCATTCGGAAGCCGTAGTTGACTAAATTTTCCTTGCGCGCCCGATCTCCTTTGTACATGCCGCCGATCTGCGGAATGGTAACGTGGCTTTCATCAATAAACATCAGCGCATCGGGCGGTAGATAATCAATCAGCGTAGGTGGTGGTTCGCCCGCTTTGCGTCCAGACAGATGGCGCGAATAATTTTCGATGCCTTTGCAAAAACCGATCTCGTTCAGCATTTCCAGATCGTGGCGGGTACGCTGTTCGATACGCTGTGCTTCCACTAATTTATGTTCTCGCTGAAAAAAATCTATGCGCTCAGCCAACTCAAGCTTTATGGTTTCTATGGCCTGCAATACCGTGCTTCGCGGAGTAACATAGTGACTGGACGGGTACACGGTAAAACGCGGCACGCGGCTCAGAATGTGGCCGGTAAGTGGATCAAATAGCGACAAGCTTTCCACTTCATCATCAAACATAGTCAGCCGCAATGCATGTTCGCTGTTTTCAGCCGGAAAGATGTCGATTACATCGCCGCGCACTCGAAAATGCCCATGAGAAAAATCCACATCATTACGCTCATACTGCATCTCTGTGAGACGCTTGATTGCGTCCTGCCGTATTAATTTTCCATGCTCGCGCAGGTGCAAAACCATGCCGTGATAATCTACCGGGTCGCCGATACCATAAATGGCCGAGACGGTGGCTACAATTACTACGTCCTGTCGCTCCAACAGGGATTTGGTAGCCGACAAGCGCATCTGCTCGATCTGCTCATTTATGCTGGAATCTTTTTCGATAAACACACCACGCGATGGAACATAAGCCTCTGGCTGATAGTAATCGTAATAGGAGACGAAATATTCAACTGCATTTTCAGGAAAAAAATCGCGCATTTCAGAATACAACTGCGCCGCCAGCGTCTTATTTGGTGCCATAATAATGGCTGGCCGCCCCAATTGGGCAATGACGTTGGCCATTGTGAAAGTTTTACCAGAGCCTGTCACACCAAGCAAAGTTTGAAACGACAGTCCCTCATTAACTCCCTCAACCAATTGTGCAATTGCAGTGGGCTGATCACCCGCAGGCTCGAAAGGTTGATGCAAGAAATATGGGCTATTGGGATAGGTCTTAATCACGGTATAATTTCAGCAAAATTCGAATTAAAAATTTTAATAAACGGGACAGTTTACTCTGAACCCATAAGGATACAATCTTGGAACTATCGAAGCGCGTACAAGCAATCAAACCCTCCCCCACTCTGGCCGTTACCGCGCGAGCTTCGAAATTGAAGGCGGACGGGAAGGATATTATCGGATTGGGAGCAGGCGAACCTGATTTCGACACTCCGCAGCATATCAAAGATGCGGCAATAGCCGCGATCAACAAAGGTTTCACCAAATACACCGCAGTGGGGGGAACACCCTCTCTGAAACAGGCTATCGTCGCCAAGTTCAAACGTGACAATGGGCTGGATTACACTGCGAAACAGATCCTTGTTTCCTGCGGCGGCAAACAAAGTTTTTTCAACTTGGCGCTTGCCTTAATAAATCCTGGTGATGAGGTAATTATCCCAGCACCTTATTGGGTATCCTATCCGGATATCGTGCTCATCGCAGAAGGCAAACCGGTAATTGTGCAGGCAGGCATCGAGCAAGAGTTCAAAATGAGCGCTGCACAATTAGCTGCGGCCATCACAACCAAAACAAAAATAGTGGTGATCAACAGCCCGAGCAACCCCTCCGGTGCTGTTTACAGCTTGGAAGAGTTACAAGCTCTGGGGGAGGTGTTGGGCAAACATCCTCAGGTACTGATTGCCACCGATGATATGTATGAGCACATTGCGTTGCGTGACGAAAAATTCGTCAACATCCTGAATGCCTGCCCCGATTTTTATTCACGCACTATGGTCCTGAATGGGGTGTCTAAATCTTATGCAATGACAGGCTGGCGGATTGGTTATGCCGCAGGACCAGAGCACATCATCACGGCAATGGAAAATGTGCAATCACAAAGCACTTCCAATCCCACTTCGATTTCGCAAGTAGCTGCAGAAGCAGCCTTGAACGGGGATCAGGACTGCATTGCGCCGATGCTAACAGCATTCCGTGAGCGACATCTATTCGTAGTGGATGCACTGAACAAAATTTCCGGTGTCAAATGCTTAATGAGCGGAGGGGCGTTCTATGCATTCCCCGACGTGCGTCAGGTAATTGCGACTTTGTACCAGAAGGGCACCATCAAAGAAGCTACCGACGTAGCTTTGTCCGAATACCTGCTAGAACAGGCTGGTGTGGCCATAGTGCCTGGCTCGGCTTTCGGTAGTGAAGGCTACATTCGTCTGTCTTTCGCCACCTCAATGGAAAATTTGAAAAATGCGATTAGCCGCATCTCCAAGGCATTTTCATAATTCTATTGTTGTTGCGTAACTACTCACCCCATCCCTCAAGAGCCTTACCCGCCAAAGCGATTTGAATAG
>NZ_CAKMLL010000119.1 GCF_927797785.1 Candidatus Nitrotoga sp. BS
TGTTGTAAGTCTCACCGGAACATTATCAAAAAATGAAATTTGATGACGGCAGGTGAGAATTAACGGGAATTATTGAAGTGCTTTTAAATATCAATGTGTCGGACGTAACACGATACCAAATCCGGTTGCTATAATTGGCATGCGCGAAAAAGCGCGATATAAAGGTATAATTACTTATAATGCAGCCTGAAATTAGGACAGGGACATTTATCTCGCCCACCAGCCACTCATCGAGAACGACTGCAATTATATGCAGGTAGCTAATGGTAATATGCTTCAAATGGTATTGTGCTGCTCGAGTGGCATTACGATTACAATTGTACAAAGATAAACTCACACCCAATGATCTTCATGCCATCAACCAGAATATATTTATTGCTTGTCATCTTAGCATTAGGTGGCTGCGCTTCAACTCAGGCGGGAAAAAATCCACAAGATCCGCTGGAGCCATTTAACCGGGGTATGTATAAATTTAATGATGCGGTGGACAAAGCTATATTAAAACCGGTAGCGAAAGGTTACAGCACTGTAATGCCTGAACCCGGGAAAATCATGGTGGCAAACTTCTTCTCAAATCTGAATGACATCATTGTCACTATAAACGACTTGCTGCAATTAAAATTTGCTCAGGCTGCATCCGACGGCACACGCGTATTATTTAATTCAACGTTTGGAATTTTAGGCTTGTTTAACATTACCGATCGATTAGAGAAACATAATGAAGACTTCGGTCAAACTTTGGGTTATTGGGGCGTTAGCAGTGGGCCTTATATCGTCCTCCCATTCTTTGGTCCCAGTAATATTCGCGACAGCATCGGCTTGTATGCTGATAGCTATCTTCACCCTATTCGTCAAATTTCGAATATACCTACACGCAATAAATTGTATATAACACGGACGATCAATCTCCGAGCCGAACTACTGGATCAGGAAAAATTATTGGATGGGGCAGCAATTGACCGTTATGCTTTTATCCGTAATGCCTATAAGCAACAGCGTCAAAGCTTAGTATATGACGGTGATCCTCCGCGTGAAAAATTCGATGACGAATTTGATGAGGAATTCGATGACGAGGCAAATAGCGATATACCGGATACAACATCGATCGAAAATGTACCTCCAGTAGTAATTGGCACAGCTGTTCCACAGAGCAGCATGGAACCACTATCACAGGAAACATCGAGTAATCCTGCGTCAATTGAACAGCCGACAGAAATAGTAGTTCCAGCTGAATCTGCTTTTAACCCGTATAGAATGCAAGAACTAATACCGGCAAAATCAGAAAATTCCTTGCAAAATTAAATTAGTAATTTAAAGATTGATCCGTATTGGCGGATTCTATTTCCTAACGACCAATATAAACTAACGCTCAGTTGAGACGCGTTTGATAGCGACCGACCGGAGCTGCAGCGCAGGGAGTGTGGAGCGGTCAAGCGTCGGCTTCCAACTGATGGTTGAACGAAGCCGCTACGCGGAGGCAACCCAAACTGCGATGCCACGATTTATGCTGCATCTTCGTCCCATTTTTTTCCTGAGGGGTTGATTTTGCACACAATCGTGAGGACACGCCAGCATGAACACAACATTTTCATCGCAATCGCACTTCGACCAGCCGTACCAGACACCTCTCAAGCACCTCAAGCTCAAAGGTTTGCAGCCCAAGACCATCGAAGTGTACTCGCTCACCCTACGCCGCATCGGCGCGCGCTCGCGAGCATATCTGCGGTGCCAAGAGCAACAAGGCTCGCTTCGTTCCGCTGCCTCATGCGACGCTCCTGCTCCTGTGCCGTTTTTGGCAAATGCATCGCAACCCGGTGTTGCTGTTCCTTAACCGCCATTCCACGAAAGCCAGCAATGGTTGGAACGGCAGTTACAAAAAAGGTACCAGCCGAATACGCTCTTCTGACTTTTACTCTGCCTGCGGAATTCAGGGGGCTGGCTCGTGCGCACCAAGCGGCGCGGCAAGGGCGGCTATCTGTTCAACCATCAGGCCTTGGCCCGAGTGTTCCGGGCGAAGCTGCTTGCTGGCATCGAGGCCGTCGGATTGACGCTCCCAAACCGTTATCCGAAGGCATGGGGGGTAGTGGATTGCAAATTCGTCGGCAGGGCGAGAAGGCGCTCGTCTATCTGGGGCGCTACCTTTACCGGGGCGTGATCCGGGAGAAGTATGTAGTGAGCACTCTTTTCCGCCCTATTCCTTTTATCTTCAGATAACAAGGCTTCAGTTTCATACCAATGCTTAATCTCCGATATTTCATCCGAAGATACGATCCGATTGTTAATGTAGTATGGCAATAGATTCCCAATGGCGCTAACGCTTACGCCTAGGGAAGATGACATATTATGAGGAAACTGTACGCAATATAAATATGGGGCAGCACTAGATTTTGTGAGCGTGTTTTGTCCAGACCTACATAAAACACAGAAAATAATTAAAAATAGCTTCTTTAGCCTTAAAGACGCATCAAACTTACTGCCATCAGACGTCCCGTCTTCCTCACAAACGAAAATATAGTCATAGCTGCACCTTCCAAAAGGTATAGATTAACCATCAAGCAATGTTCCCGAAACTGGGTCAAAATTTTTTGTTTCGTATTTTTCACCAATTAGGTTATTCCACGTATCTTTATCGATTTTATTTTCTATCAATTGGTTAAAACCACCAGCTTTAGCTGGTGCATTTAAGATTTTAAACACTATGAGTTTCATCATACGTTCTGTGAATATGGTTTTAGCGGAGTCCGCCACGGTTTGCCCACTTTTAGTGGGCGGCGGTCGGAGCCTCAACCCACCTACTTTAGTAGGTGGTAATTGAGTTATGACGTGAATATTTTTTGAGGTGATCGAAAATGACTCACCGCTAATTCTTGGAGCTACGTAACCTGTGCACCAGCGCAACATCTTAGATCTAAAATTTTTTATTATTTCATCAAACAATGATGTTGAAAATAAATCTACATCTTCTAATGTTTACTCTTCAGATAGCGCGCTTGACGGAGTGTTTTTGACATTTAGAATGTTTATTGTATTAAATTTATTTTTAGTGACTGAACAGTATTGAAACCGGACCCATTTTTTAAGCCCGAAACTATAAACCCAATTCCGTCAATCCCGGATGATCATCCGGGCGTCTGCCCAGTGGCCAAAGGAATTTACGTTCAGCTTCACTAATAGCCTCGTCATTAATGCTGGCATGGCGCTCTGTCATCAATCCTTTGTGATTAAATTGCCAGTTTTCATTACCATGGGAGCGAAACCAGTTTCCCTTATCATCATGCCATTCATAGACAAAGCGCACTGCAATTCGATTACCTTCATGGGTCCATAATTCTTTGATTAATCGGTAATCCTGTTCTTTTTTCCACTTGCTGGTAAGAAAAGCGACAATTTCGTCACGGCCTACTAAAAAGGTATCACGATTTCGCCAACGACTATCAAGGCTGTAGGCTGTAGCAATTTTTACAGGATCCTGATTGTTCCAGGCATCTTCCGCTAAACGGGCTTTTACTATGGCCTCTTCCCGGGAAAAGTCCGGCAAGGGTTTGCGGGTATCTTCAATGCTAATATCAAAATTCATAATTATTCCTTTTGTTTTAATTTAATAATAGTTAGATATCTAAATACAAGTTAGTGCTGTGACTGCGGGATACGCAGGGGCAAAACATCTTCTGTTTATTACGTTCATCTTCTGTCAGGCAGTTATCAAGATGCCGGGGCTCACCGCCTAAGACTTTAAGCACACAAGACTTACATTCACCCGTTTTACAACTAAAAGAGAGCTCTAGACCCTTTGCCAGCATGGCATCCAGCAGACTTTGGCCTGCAACTACATGAATAATACGCTTCGAGCGCACCAGTTCAAGGGTCACTGCTTTAGCGTCATTTACTTTTACGGCACTGAAACGCTCATACCGAACACGCTCAGGAGCGATCACCAATTGCACAGCGGTTGCTATCACAGACTCAATCAAGGAAGCTGGGCCACATACGTAAAACATCGCATCGGCAGGCGCCCTTTGCATGATGGTCAGGATGTCCATACGTTGCTTCAACTCTGCGCTATAGACGGTTAACTCTTTAGCAAACTCACATTGAAGACAATCCCTAAAAGCCATCTCACCCAGTGTGCGCCCGGCATAGTGAAGGCTAAATTCAACGCCCTTGCACTTTAGTGTTTGGGCCATCGCTTTAATAGGAGTAATGCCTATACCCCCTGCTATTAATACCGCATTGGCATCGTCCTTATGTGGTGAAAAATAGTTCGTTGGTAAGGCGCAATTTAGTTGCTGACCAAGTTGCAGATTGTCATGAATCGACAAGGATCCACCTTGCCCCTGAGGCTCTTTTAGTACTGCAACCTCATAGATATCGCGACGTTTGGGGTTTGAGCAAATAGAATAGTGATGCAGAACCGGTTCGCCGCTCTTCAGAGTTACCGGCAATTGCAAATGGGCACCAGCTTGAACCTCGGGTAATAATTCCCCTTCACTGTGGCGTAATTCATAAGCGCGTACTCTTGGCGTCAATTGGCGCACTCCACTAACCACCAAAGGCAATGGCCCGTTTCCTGCCCATTGAACGTCCTTGATATTCAGCTGCTGATTAGAGCTTTCAAGTTGCGCTTTCAGTGATTTACACTGTGCAAATATGGGTGCAATTGCCTGATCTACTTCCTGCTCGGTAAAGCGCGGGGTAATGTGCTGAGGGCAATTCCAGTCAAAGGCTTCTATACGGATGATGAAAGCACGTTCTACCGTCGCGCGATAGCCTTCAACCTCCAAACTAGCCAACAGTCCATAGTTGTCATGGGCCACCTGTTCGATTCGCCCCATTAACTTTAGGCGGCGGCGATTGGGATAATCCATTAATAACAGGGCGATACGGTCATTAGTACGAAAATTTCCCATGCTTACATATTGTCTATTGCCTTTAAAATCAGCAAAACCAAGAGTAGACGTGTCTATTACCCGCAAAAATCCCTTAGGTCCGCCTCTATGCTGAACATATGGCCAGTTAGTTTCACTGACGCTGGCTATATAAAAACTGTCCCGATCCTGAATAAAGGCAGCTTCGTTTTCAGAAAGAAGGAAGTTGTAGTCTTCACCTTGATCCATGCCTGCATAACCGGCACGGCTGTTCTGTTCAATTTGAACCTGCCTCACCTGTTCAGTGAAAGCAATTTGTGCATATTTATGTGCCATTACTCACACTCCAGAATCGAATTGGTTATGTGAGTGTTGACAGGGACCAATACCCGTCAACACCCCGCGTCAAAATAAACTTTGATTAAGACGCTTGTTGTAAAGCCACTTTTGGAAAATCAATTTCAACGCGGCTTGCCTTACCCAGTATGTTTGTCAAAACATTCATACCCACATGAGTAATGATTTCAACAATTTCAGCATCGTTGTGCCCGGCGTTACGAATCTCCAACAATTCATCGGTTGTGACCTCACCATTGTTTGCAGCCAGTGAACGAGCAAACTTAACGGCAACTGAGGCTTTGGCATCTTGACTGCTACCTGCACGATTCGCTTCAATTTCAGCGTTAGACAAGCCCGCTTTACGGCCAATAGCGGTATGGGCAGACACACAGTATTCACAGGCATTTTGTTCAGCCAAGCCCAGTGCGATACGCTCACGGGTTTGTGGATCCAGGCTGCCTTCATTAGCGATACTGTGCAATCCCAAAAATGCGCGAAGAGCAGCCGGAGAGTTGGCGAATATCTTTAAAAAATTGGGTACCATGCCAAGTTGACCTTGGATAGCAGCATAGAGTGCTTGTTGTTCAGTGTTAGCTTGTGCATCTGTAACTAAATTAATACGGCTCATAATAGTTTCCTCTGGAAGTTTTCGTTTAGGTGTTAGCTTAAAAATATTGATTAAGCTTTCTCTCAATCAATGAAGTCATTCTGCCTAATTCCATTTAGAATAAGAATATACATAATTTACAATTTATTATTCCATAATGTGGAATAAAGCAAGAAGCAACCAATGGATCACTTACATTTAATGCAGGTATATGTGGCGGTAGCCGAAGAGCAAGGCTTTGCCTCCGGCGCCCGTCGCTTAAAGATGTCTCCACCTTCTGTGACCAGAGCCATTGCGACCCTTGAAGAAAAACTCGGCGTAAAGCTACTCAATCGTACGACCCGCTATGTGCGTACCACAGAAGCAGGCAGACGATATCTGGAAGATGCCCGGCGAATTATTCGGGAGGTAGAGTTAGCAAACGAAGCCGCTATAGGTATCAACGCACAACCTAAGGGAAGACTGGTGATCACAGCACCGGTATTATTTGGGCAAAAGTATGTGATGCCGACCATAGTTGAATACCTGAGTACTTACCCTGACACACAGGTAGAAGCCGTGTTTTTGGACAGGGTAGTCAACCTGCTGGAAGAAGGCTTTGATTTGGGCGTACGTATTGGCCATCTACCCGATTCGAGTATGCATGCTAAAACTGTAGGAACGGTTCGACTGATCTTGGTTGCATCGCCTGATTATCTGGCGCAAAGGGGGATCCCGCAAACGCCAGACGACCTATTAACTCATACATTGATTTCATCCAGCGCCGGTAACCTTGCTCACGACTGGCATTTTGAACACCAGAACAAGAAACACACTGTGCGTATACAGCCCAGACTCACGACAACGACCAACCAGGGTGCGATCAATGCGGCAAGGATAGGTCTGGGTATTACCCGGGTCATTTCCTACCAGGTAACACAGGAGCTAGAGGAGGGTAGCCTAAAGGCCGTACTGAAAAATTATGAGCCTCCTTCCCTACCCGTACACATTATTCACCGCGAAGGACGCATGGCTTCGAGTAAAGTTAGATGCTTTATTGGTTTATTGGCAGGCCGGTTAAAATTAGATAAAAACTTGAATTGAGCCAAGGCTATGAATTACAAAGGTGTTGATATTTTCTTTAAGTATCCTGAAAATTCGTCTTTCGGTCTAAGGCTGAAAGTTTGACCATGAGAATAATGAGGTCAAGTTACTTGACTGAAATTAGACACACGCCGGTGCCTGCCGTCCTGAATTTTCCTTGATGTCGAGGCACAACGAACCCAAAATATAACGATCTGGGACTGACAAACGTGATGTCCTACCTCTCAACACTGCAAACGTTGATCCTGACCGGGGAAAGGCATCACAAAATTTCCCGACTTCGGGTTGCAGGCATCGCGTACGCGAAGTCCGATAAATTGGATTCGCATCCACTGCCCGAAAAGTCCCGCCGTAATCATCGCGCCTTTGCGCCAAGGCGCGATTTCCATTAACGGGAAAGATTCCCACAACTTCAGGGCGAGCACTTGCGTCAGGGCATACGCCGTGGAGCGAATCTGCATCCACAGCTCCAGCGCGGCCTTCGATTGCTGCCACAAGTTCGTCACACCCCACCATCGCTTCAGGTTGTGAAACAATGGCTCGATACCCCATCGTTCGGCGTAGATTTCCACCACGGCTTGAGCAGAGAGTTCCGTCTCGGTCGCGACCAGGTGTTGTCGTCCTGACGCATCTCGCACCACACCGCTCGCACGGGCACACTCTTGAGGAATCGCGCCACGGCGATGACCGAGCGCAGCCTGACCCGCTGCATCTTGCCGTACAGTATCAGCACCCTCTCCTGCGCCGATAGTGTATCCAGCATGGCCGCATCGATACGCCGACCGTATTTGCGCCTCGGCCCACGGCGTACGACTCCGGTTCCGTCGGCAGATTGGCTTTGTGGCTGTGATCGTGCTTGATGCTGATACCCGGCCCCGTCTTCGCGTAACGCGGAACCAGTGTATCGTCGATAATCAAATTCACCAGTTCGTTTGGGAAGAGCATCTGCATCAGTTGCAGCAAACGGACGGACAAGTCGATGACCGATACATGCGCCCGTTCGATCAGCTTGTAATAAGTAGTTCAGTAGCCTCGCGGCGAATGGCTCCGATGGCGCGAGTGACCCAGCCTTCCGGGTTGAGCGTGCAGCCGATCAGGCGTTCGACGAACGTTCGGCGAGAGCACGGTGGAACGGCTGCAAGGAGAAAGGAAATCCATTCCGAGAGCGGCAAACAAACGTGTGCAGTGAGCGACATGAGCGGGTATCCGAGATCGAAAATCCCTCACTGGTCGCCGCGTTGCTCGCTCTAAAAACAACACCGAGCGAGCAACGCGGCGACCTCGCAAATCTGATTTCATGTCAAGTATTTTTTGCATTTTTTAAATACATTTCTCGTGCAGTTTGGGTGTTGGCGGCATCACGCAAAAAAACGCGAGTGTCTAAACTTCAGTTGGATTAATAAAACGCAGTTCATTTCTTGACCACAGCATAACGATCCAGTGTTTTCAGGCGTGCTTGGTCGTGCATGACAATCGGTGTTGGATAGTTCTCACCTAAAGCGATATCCGCTTTTATCCGTTCTGCTTCAGCGAGCAGCCAAGGTGTATGAATACTTTTGGCATCAAGTTTGACCAATTGAGGCAGATAGCGCCGTATAAATTTTCCCTCAGTATCGAATTTTTCTGATTGCGTGACTGGATTGAAGATCCGAAAATATGGCTGGGCATCGCAACCGGACGAGGCGGCCCACTGCCAACCACCATTATTCGCAGCCAAGTCAAAATCGTTTAATTTCAACGCGAAATATTGTTCTCCACGACGCCAGTCGATTCCCAAATCCTTGGTCAGGAAACTGGCGGTCACCATGCGCAAACGGTTGTGCATATAGCCAGTCTGATTTAGCTGAAGCATGGATGCATCAATCAATGGATATCCGGTGCGGCCCTCGCACCAGGCTGTGAAGGCCGCATCCGCCGTGGGGCCGGATTCCCATTGAATACGATCGTATTCCGGCTTGAATGCACGTTGTACGATATGTGGGTGTTGGTACAGGATCATGAAATAGAAGTCGCGCCATACCAGTTCCAACAGCCAAGTCATCGCACCATCACCGCCTTGACCCGAGGCGATCGCCTGCATTGCATGACGCGCCAGTGTACGAATGGATATCGTACCAAACCGCAGATGTACCGAAAGATAGGATGGTCCCTTTATTGCTGGAAAATCACGCACATCGCGATAGTTTTTCATGCGCGGCAAAAAATTATCCATCAATGACTGCGCGCCTTGCATCCCTGGCGTGATGCTCAGCTTGGATAAATTTGTTGTTTCAAATCCCATGGCAGCCAGTGTAGGCATCGGTGATATGTTAGTGGGCGAGGTCAGTGTACCTTGCCCTGATCTGGTGTCATGGGCTGTCAGGCAGGAGAAATCAAAGTATCCAGCTGCAGATTGAAGTTTCTTCAGCCAGGTATTTTTGTAAGGTGTAAAAATCGAGAACGGCTTGCCGACCAGCGACAGCACTTCGTCTTTCTCGAAAATAACTTGATCCTTATAGCTATGCCAAGCGCGACCGACTGCCCTGAGATTTTTTTCTACTGCGCTGTCGCGTATGATTGCCTGCGGTTCATAGTCATGGTTGACGAATACCGCATCAATGCCAAGTTCTTGCGCAAGTTCAGGTATGACGGCAACCGAATCTGCATAACGCACAATCAGGGCTCCGCCGCGCCGCTGCAATTCATCATCAAGCGATTGCAGGCTGCCGTGGATAAATTCTACCCGGCGATCCGCCCGCGCACCA
Source organism: Candidatus Nitrotoga sp. BS (assembly GCF_927797785.1). GTDB lineage: Bacteria > Pseudomonadota > Gammaproteobacteria > Burkholderiales > Gallionellaceae > Nitrotoga. Next base: position 9,639 of record NZ_CAKMLL010000119.1, read on the forward strand.
CAAGCCAAAAGCGGATCCAGGATTTGTGTATCAAAAATAAAAGCACAGAATACTAGGCGGCTCTCTTTGAGCGCGTAGTGCAAGGCGGCGTGGTCATCACAGCGTAAATCGCGGCGAAACCAGACGAGTGATTTGTCGTAACGTGGCATGGTCTAGATTTAGGTTGGTCGGCAGCGTCATGAAGCCGTTGTTTACCATCATGCCTTCAAGTCATATCAATCGCAAACCCAGCCTGTAACTAGAATTGGCGCACACGAATACGGCAAAAATCAACATCGGTTCAGCAAGAACCACAAAAGGCGGATTGGCTACGCTGGCTGAACGCAAGTCGCGAGGGTCATATACGTAGCAAAATGCTGCTGGCGTTACTGAGGAACAACTGTTACGGGCTGCAATAACGACTCAACCACCGACCACACAAAGCGCTGAGTTTCAGATCACCCCATTAAATACTATTCGCTGCTGCACTTCGAACTTGAATCCGCCTCACGATTCACTTGGACATGCCCGATGAAACGACATCCAGCGCCGTTTGGATGAATGCCCGCACCTTGGGCGATGCATATTTTTGGCTCGCGTAGACGAAATAGACCGCACCTATTCCCTTCGATTTCCATTGCGGAAGAACCGGCACAAGTGTGCCGGCTTCTACCGCATCTGCGGACAGGAAGTCAGGCAGCCAACTAATTCCTTCACCAAGGATGGTCAGTGCTTTGATAGTTTCGAGATCGTCCGCAAGGACGCGGCTGACGACTAGTACATCTACTTCTGACTTGTCATTCGTAAGCCGTAGTACGTCGATCCCCTTACGCCCGACGAACGCCGCTTTGACCAAATCCTTGGGATGAATGAACTTGCCGAATCTTTGGACATAAGCCGGGGAAGCCCAAAGATTGGCGTGCAAGTCAAAAAAGCGTTTCGCGATTAATGACGAGTCTTTCAGACTGCCGGCGCGGATAGCCAGGTCGACGCCTTCCTCGACTAGATCAACTATCTGGTTTGAAATCACCAACTCAACGGTGATATCGGGATACTTCGCTAAATAGGCGCGGATAACTCGAGGAAGCACCGTATGCCCTATATCTACAGGTGCGGTGATTTTGAGTACGCCAGTCGGCGTGCTTTGCGACGATTCAAGAGCCGCATTCCCCAGTTCCACTTCCCGAACGGCATTTGCGCAATGATGAAAGTATTTCTCGCCAGCTTCCGTCACATGCAATTTACGGGTGGTGCGGTGAATCAGATTCACCCCCAACTGTTTTTCCAGGGCGGCGAGCTTGGCGCTGACTGTCGTCTTGGGCATGTTCAGCAGTCTTGCTGCTTTGGAAAGACTACCTGCTTCCACGATTTTCACGAATACAGCAATTGCACCGAGGTCCATATTATTGTCCAGAATTATGCATAGTGATTCCAAATTTTACCATCTAGTGCATGATCAAACAAACTCGTATAGTACGTCCATCAACACGCGCATCGAGGAAACCGGCATATCTAATACGTCATAGCATTAATGAGAAGAAACATAAGCTTTTTTTAACTAAGGAGCAGCCATGAAACAGAAGATGTCTGTGAATTGATTATTAATCAAGTAATTTGCCCCATTATTTTCTTAGCTCAAACGTTAATTTTTGAAGGAGATCAGGTTTATGAAGAATTATCGCCAGGCACTCTTTTTATCACATGGCGGAGGACCGCTGCCGCTCTTGGGAGATGCTGCCCACGACGAAATGGTTCGGTGCCTGAAAACCATCTCAGCGAAGATAAAGAAGCCGTCAGCAATAATCGTCGTGAGTGCTCATTGGGAAGAAGGTTGCCCCACAATAACGTCAGGAAATAATCCGCCGCTGATATACGACTACTATGGTTTCCCGGAAGAATCCTACCAAATTACTTATCCATGCCTAGGCCAACCATTGTTGGCGCGCAAAATTGCCAAACTTTTTTCGGAGGCAGGTATTCAATCCAGCCTTGATGAAACGCGAGGATTCGATCATGGCCTGTTTGTTCCGTTGAAATTGATGTATCCGGAAGCGGACATTCCCTGTATCCAAATATCCTTGGTAAAAAATCTTCATCCTACGGAACACGTCAAAGTTGGACAGGCGCTTCAGAAGCTGGACGATTCTTCTTTACTCGTTATAGGATCAGGGTTCTCATTTCATAATCTTCAGGCGTTCTTTGCACCGGAAACTGCGGATATAAAAGAAAAGAATGAATCTTTTGAAGCTTGGTTGTTGGAAACGTGTGGTAGTTTGGACCTTGGTGAGCAAGAGCGCATGAATAGATTTATCAATTGGGAGACAGCACCGTTTGCGCGCTATTGCCACCCCAGAGAAGAGCATCTATTGCCGCTTCACGTTTGCTACGGATATACAGAAGCAGCATGTACGAAATCGTTTGAGATTCAGATTATGAATAAAAAATCGAGCATGTACCTTTGGCAAATCGAAAGCTAACAAATCATTTCAATAAAAGATTGATATCAACGGTAGCGCGAGTATATATATTGTTATATTTTCAACATGTTATAGTGTAATTTGCACCCAGTGGCTGATTTTTGACTTTGAAACCCAACCCGTATCTAAACCTTAAAAGGGAGTGTAAAGATGAAATTTTTAGATAAATTCCAGGAACCCGCCTACGCTTTATTAAGAATCGTTAGTGGTTTTTTATTTTTGTGCCACGGCACGCAGAAGCTATTCAGTTTCCCTATACCTTTTCCCTACGGCCCACTGAATCCAATGACGACTTCGGCTGGTGTTATCGAATTAGTGGGTGGAACACTGATCATAATTGGTCTTCTCACTCGACCCGCCGCATTTATTTGCAGTGGAATGGCAGCTGCAGCCTACTTCATTGCACATGCTAACCAGAACTTTTTCCCGATTGCGAATGGTGGAGAGATAGTGGCTTTGTATTGCTTTATCTTTTTGTTTATCGCGACTCGTGGTGCAGGTATCTGGAGTGTGGATCAGTTGCGATCATAAAATTGAGCTCAGGGAATGATGACTTTCGTCTTTATTTCTTGAGGAACAATTGTAATAGAGCCTTGCAGAGCGCCTTCTCGGATGATGCGATAGGTGTGCCCCCCATCTGGGGGGCATAAGCCAATACCACGTTCTACGAACGTGGTATGTTTACTTTAATAAGTCGAAATTGCTGTACGCAGACGAGATTAATCTTCTGGTTAGTTCAAGGCACTTCTATAAATCCCCTCGATTTTCTCAAGAGCCGAAAGTTCTAAGCCTAAAATAGAAACAGACATTCGACGACCCCACCCCATACAAAACGGCCTGTTTGACCTTCAAAACCGCTATGCCAGCCTCTCTGAAGCAGGCGACCCGCTGGACTGATGCCTTGATCGAACGACTGAATCAGGCGCATGCTGCTAGGAGTCGAACTCAAGAGCGGTCAGATCATTGATGCCACCTTTATCCCCGTGCCTATCCAGCGCAACGGACGCGAGACCAACGCCATCATCAAGGCCGATGCTATCCCCATCGGGTGGATCAATACCCGGTCAAACGGGTGCAAAAAGACTGTGATGCCCGCTGGACGAAGAAAGGCGGGCAAAGCCACTATGGCTACAAGAACCCCATAATCATCTACAAGGACACCAAGCTCATCACCGTCGCCGCCTGACCCGCCGCCAGCAACCATGACAGTCAGGTGCTCGATGGGGTGCTGCGCGACGAGGCGACAGGCGGCAAAGAAGTGTGGGCAGATAGCGCCTACCGTTCAGACGAACAGGCGCAAAGCCTCAAGGGAAGTCGGCACGAGAGCCGGATTCATGAACGTGCCTATCGCAACAAACCATAGACCGAAGCACAAGCGCTGAGCAACACAGAGAAATCGCGCGTTCGTGCACGGCTCGAGCATGTCTTGGGTGCGATGGAAAACGACATGGGCGGTATCTTCCTGCGCAGTATGGGTGCATGCAGCGCGCGTCAAGGTTGGGTGGGCTTGATGAATTTGACGTACAACCTCAAGCGCATTGAGACGCTGATTCGGTTGAAGGTGTTTGACTTCGACAGGATCGGTGCGCCTGTCGCGCAGGCAATGGCAAAAAGGGGGGGTGACCACTCAAGATAGCCGACATGGGCTGGGGGAAATGAACAAACCGTCGTAGATGTTGTAAGTCTCACCGGAACATCATAAAAAATGAAATGTGATGACGGCGGGTGGAGATTAACGGGATTTATTGAAGTGCCCTTAAATACAACGCTTTGGCTGCACTTAAATCACTTAAATGCCGTGCTACGGCATCAAAAAATTCTAAGCTAACGACTGGTTAAATTTAACATCGTTTGAGTATAAGCAATACCTATAGTTAGTATCAATATTATTGACTGTTATTTATGAGTTATATTAGGTACTGTATACATCACGCGCTGAAATAAATACCCATTAATCGTAATGAGTATTGCCCGCCAGCTTACGTAGGTGGGCGCGGTGCGGTTTTTTCAATAATTGGAGATAACCATGGCATCTGAAACAATGAAAGAAGGCAAAGAACGCTATAAATCTGGCGTTATACCCTATAAGAAAATGGGCTATTGGGAGCCTGATTACAAGATCAAAGATACAGATGTGCTCGCAATGTTCCGTATGACGCCACAACCAGGTATGGATCCAGAGGAAGTTGCCGCTGCGGTGGCAGGCGAATCTTCCACTGCCACATGGACGGTGGTATGGACTGATCGTTTGACCGCGTGTGAAATGTATCGCGCCAAGTGTTACCGTTGCGACCTAGTCCCTAACACAGGCGAGGGCACCAAAACAGAAGCCCAGTACTTTATTTACATCGCTTATGAATTGGATTTGTTCGAGGGAGGTTCCATTGCCAACCTGACTGCTTCCATCATCGGTAACGTGTTTGGCATGAAAGCAGTAAGGGCATTACGCCTCGAAGATATGCGTATCCCTGTTGCATATCTCAAAACATTCCAAGGTCCCGCCACCGGTGTTATCGTCGAGCGTGAACGTCTGGATAAATTTGGACGTCCTCTGTTGGGTGCAACTACAAAGCCTAAGCTCGGTCTTTCCGGCCGTAACTATGGCCGTGTGGTGTATGAAGCCCTAAAAGGTGGCCTGGATTTCATGAAAGACGATGAGAACATCAATTCACAGCCCTTCATGCACTGGCGTGACCGTTTCATGTATTGCATGGAGGCCGTGAACAAAGCTTCCGCTGCAACCGGCGAAGTCAAGGGACATTATCTTAATGTTACCGCTGGCACAATGGAAGAAATGTATAAGCGCGCTGAGTTTGCCAAGTCGCTAGGTTCGGTCATCATTATGATTGACCTCGTTATCGGCTACACTGCTATTCAGTCGATGGCGCTTTGGGCACGTCAGAACGACATGATTCTGCACTTGCACCGTGCGGGTAACTCGACCTACTCGCGTCAGAAAAATCACGGCATGAGCTTCCGCGTTATTTGCAAGTGGATGCGTATGGCGGGTGTGGATCACATCCATGCTGGTACTGTCGTGGGCAAGCTGGAAGGCGATCCGCTCATGATCAGAGGCTATTACGACACGCTGCTTGATACACACACCCCTTTGAATTTGGAGAAAGGTCTGTTCTTCGAACAGGACTGGGCTTCACTCAATAAATGTATGCCAGTTGCGTCCGGTGGAATTCACGCTGGCCAAATGCACCAATTGCTAACCTATCTCGGCGACGATGTCGTACTGCAATTCGGTGGCGGTACTATTGGACATCCACAAGGCATTCAGGCAGGTGCGGTAGCAAATCGTACGGCACTGGAAGTCATGGTTCAGGCACGTAATGAAGGTCGCGACATCTGGAACGAAGGCCCGCAGATTCTGCAAGATGCAGCCAAATGGTGCGGCCCGCTTAAAGCAGGACTGGATACGTGGAAAGATGTCAGCTTCAACTACGAGTCCACCGACACCCCTGACTTTGTTCCTTCTGCCACGACCAGCGTTTAATTAACATATAAGGAGAATTGATTATGATGACCAATCCTGGAAATCAGATCACGCAAGGGCAGTTTTCTTTTCTGCCCCCGCTGACTGATGTACAAATCACAGCACAAATTAAATATGCACTGAAATCTGGCTGGTCGCTGGCCGTCGAATACACCGACGATCCGCACCCGCGCAACACCTACTGGGAAATGTTCGGCAACCCTATGTTCGACCTTAAAGATCCCGCAGGAATCTTGATGGAAATCAACAATTGCCGTAAGACGTTCCCGAATCACTACATCCGTGTGATGGCTTTTAGTTCAGCATATGGAATAGAAAGCCCAACCATGTCCTACATCGTAAACCGTCCTAAAAACGAGCCTGGTTTCGGGCTGGTGCGCCAGGAAACGGATAGTCGTAGCATACGCTACACCGTCCATTCCTACGCAACTGAAAAGCCGGAAGGCGAGCGGTACTAAGCAATCGCGGGTACGGCATATGCCGTACCCGTTTTTTAACCGGCTGTTGAAATGCTCTGTAAATAGTCCTCTTCAGAACTTGGCGCTAAAAAATGTTTTTCTTTAAGCTTCTGTTCAAATATTCAATAATACGCAGATGACTATGCGGAAAATTTCAACAGCCGATTGATTTTAAAGGTTTAAAAATGAACGAATCCACAAAAGACCTTGTACTTCCAGACGATACTCCAGTTGACTTGGACGCAGAATTTCGTGACTCCAATATTGAAGAGGTGTTGGCTAAACTTGATCGCGAATTGATCGGCCTGTTACCGGTCAAGACACGCATCCGCGAAACTGCGGCACTTTTGCTGGTAGACCGCGTCCGCAAGAAGCTCAATTTGTCGGCGGTTTCACCAACGCTACATATGAGCTTTACTGGCAACCCAGGCACCGGAAAAACCACGGTAGCAATGCGTATGGCGGAAATACTGCATCGTCTGGGTTATGTGCGCGAAGGTCATTTAATATCAGTCACACGCGATGACTTGGTCGGCCAATATATCGGACACACTGCACCAAAAACAAAAGAAATCATCAAAAAAGCAATGGGCGGCGTGTTATTTATAGATGAGGCCTATTACCTCTATAAGCCTGAAAACGAGCGGGATTATGGAGCAGAATCTATCGAAATTCTATTACAAGTGATGGAAAACAACCGTGACGATCTGGTAGTTATTTTGGCCGGTTATAAAGACAGAATGGACAAATTTTTCCACAGTAACCCCGGCATGCGCTCGCGCATTGCGCATCACATTGACTTTCCTGATTACTCAGCAGAAGAATTGCTCATCATCGCAAAGCTCATGCTGGCAGAACAAAATTACCGTTTCAGCGCGGAAGCAGAAAAAGCATTCGCAGAGTACATTCCCCTGCGGATGAAGCTGGAACATTTTGCCAATGCGCGTTCCATTCGCAACGCACTGGATCGCGCGCGCATGCGCCAAGCCAACCGCCTGTTCGCTGGCGCCAAGAAAAGCTTAACCAAAATTGATTTGATAACCATTGAAGCCGAAGAAATCTATGCCAGCCGCGTGTTTCTGGATGGGCAGGTTGATTTGGATGGTGATGAGATGGTGGAAGAGAAAAAAGATGAAGTTACGAAGGACTGAAGTCTGCGGCTCGATCTTTTCAAACATGTGAGAGCATAAACTCTGTTCTGTATAAAACTGGTGAACCCATCCAAGGGTCGCTAGAGAAGAAATTTCAGAAACTATAATAATTTGTAAAAATACAATATAAATAAGGGGCTACATGAATAAACCACTGGTTTCCATCTTGATGGGCAGTGCAAATGATTGGGAAGTCATGCAGCAGGCCGCGCGGCCTTTGCATGACTTTGGCGTGGCTTACGATGCACGCGTAATCTCTGCGCACCGCTCACCTGAACTGTTATTGAGCTATGTTCAAGACATGAGTGAGCAGGGCGTACAGTGCTTCATCGCCGGTGCGGGTGGTGCAGCACATCTGGCTGGCGTCATTGCGGGTCAAACCACTCTGCCAGTGCTGGGTGTACCCATTCCATCAAAATACCTAAAAGGAATCGATTCGCTACTGTCCATCGTGCAAATGCCTAAGGGTATTCCAGTGGCTACATTTGCTATCGGTGAAGCTGGTGCGGCCAATGCCGGACTGTTCGCAATAGCCATGCTGGCACTAAATGATACGCAGTTGGCCAAGCGGCTCATCGAGTTCCGTAAACAGCAAGCCGAAGCAATTGCTGTGATCAAGCTGCCGTCACTATAGAACCTGCCAAAAAATAGATTGATCAGGACATCAGGATTTCGGCCTTCGCAGGAATGACGAATCTCACTATTTTAATGACAGACTCTATAAGCTAAAAGAGGAAACCTATGTCTGTATTACTTGAATCCAACTTAACCAGCTTGACCTTATTACACCGCGGCAAAGTGCGTGACATTTATGAAGTGGACGATGATCGCCTGCTCATTGTTCAGACTGATCGCTTGTCTGCCTTCGATATCATTTTGCCGACCCCAGTTCCAGGAAAGGGTCAAGTACTCACTTCCCTGTCCAACTTCTGGTTTGACAAGCTTATTAACGTTCTTCCTAATCACCTTACCGGCATCAAACCTGAATCATTAGTCAATACTGACGCAGAGCGTGCGCAACTGACTGGCCGAGCATTCGTAGTTAAACGCTTGAGACCCGTGCCTATTGAGGCCATTGTTCGCGGCTATCTTGCTGGTTCCGCTTGGAAAGAGTACCAGCAAACTGGCACGGTGTGCGGCATTAAATTACCTGCCGATTTGCAGGAAGCGCAAAAACTGCCGCAACCAATATTTACACCTTCAACCAAAGCAGCCGCTGGTGAACACGATGAGAACATCTCCTTCGAGCAGGCCACAAAATTGCTGGGAATACCGCGTGCGAATGCAGTGCGCCATGCCGCTTTGTCGCTGTATACCCAGGCCGCGGAATATGCGGCCACCAAGGGGATTATCATTGCTGATACCAAATTTGAATTTGGTACAGATTCATCAGGAAAAATGTATTTGATTGATGAAGCGCTGACGCCCGATTCCTCGCGGTTCTGGCCTGCAGATCAATACAATGTAGGAAGCAACCCGCCTAGCTTTGATAAGCAGTTCGTTCGTGACTGGCTGGAAGCTTCTGGCTGGAACAAGCAACTTCCAGCGCCGACAGTTCCTACCGACGTAATCGAAAAGACTACGGAAAAATATCACAATGCTTTGCAACTGTTGATGAATGCGTGACATATTTCTGCAGCTATTGGCATTAGCACAAAGCTAAAGATTTTTGAACGATCTAATAGATTGAAAATAATCGCTATTAAATAATTCAATCAGCGACTTCTTTCTTTAGTCGAAAATATCGGCCTGCTGGTCATTGCCGTTGCCACAGTGTTCGCTTTGGCGAACGAGACCGTGATTATGGTTCGGGCAGTACACGTGAAATTCACCGATCTTTAGCTACGCTTCCACTACTTGGAAGTACTCGCCATGGTTGGGCTCTATTGCAACTCAGGCAAGTTGCCAGTACGCTTCCCGCTTTACATCGGGATGTTGGCACTTGCGCGCTACCTGATTCTAGACATGTGCGCCATCGATGACTGGCGCATGATGCTCTCAATAACTGTATCTATCCTGATGTAACGTTGGCAGTGCTCCTGATTCGCTTGGGTCATGTACGTTATCCCTATTCGGATGACGAGCCGACGGCAGAATTGCGGCAATTCAACCGAGTACCGGATTGACAAGAAAACAAGACGTTCTGAGTTCCAAAGCTATTTCGGATAACAAGATACAAGCAGTTGCAGCATTACTGCGGGCAGTGAGACCGTAGCTTGTTTCACTGAGGCAATCTACGGTTTGGGGACGCTGAAGAAATTACTGCCGAAATAGCCCGTTACAGCTCTCATTTAACGCGCTTTCCAAAGATTGATATTGTTGCCTGCTTGGTAAGCGGATTTTAAATTCCCGGGCATAAAAAATCTGGATTTCAGATCACCGCATGAAGTACTATTCAGGGTGGAGATGCACTACACCAAGCCAACATTAGCTGTTGCACTTCGAACTTGAATTCGCCTCCTTTTGTCACTGGCTGTTTGTTGAAAAGTGTTTTGGCAGTTCAGCATAATGTGTTGCAATTTACTTTAAATCTATACACGACCTGAACGCGATATACCGCTTATAGGCGAAAAGTCACCCGCAAAGCCAGGGTGTAACCATTCAAAGACGTGCCAATCCTACTGATTCTTGGCTTTTCAGCATTTTGGTACATCCGCTGGAATTATTCAGAGGGACACGAATTTGGCATTGCCAGGCATGGGCGTGATGACAGAATGCTCACTGTTGTACCGATAGCTCATATTTTGCTTGGCGGTGGTGGCAGCCGATTATCGTTACGACCTTGCTGCAGGCTGTGGGACATTCCTCTTATCCCAATAATCCCGCAAATTTTGTCAGCCATGTCCAGTTCCGTTGGAGTCATTTCATCGTAACGAGGTGCCGAGTACCTGGTTTCGCCACTCAGGTACATATCAATCTCGTTGGCAAGGGCAATCATCTTCACTTCGGCATCAAAAATAGTGATTCGCCCGACATCTGTCACCACAAACTGATGTTGTGGCGATTTCGTCCCCTTGAGCGTATAGCCCCTGACCAGACGCTCCACCTTGTTGCCCTCGCCACCCAGTTTACCGCATACATCATCACTCGCCGCCTGCTTGCCTTCCGGATGTGCCGGGCAATGGGTGTATGCAGCGTGCAGCAGTCCAGCCATCACGATTTCAATTCGAAAGTCATAGCGCAGGAGCACGCTGGCGGTACCTGCCAGATGGTTAATAAAGGGTCGGCCACATGAGCGGTATCCTCCATTCACGAATCCCTGTGCAGTGAAATAGGCGTTGCTTAGCAAGTCGATTTCTTCGGCTTGATAGCCTTGCTTTATGGCCAAATCCAGCAAGCCTGAACGGGTCTGCTGCAGTTCCTCCTTGCTCATAGCAGTGTTCCACTCCTGGCGCGGAGGGATATTTGCCCTGAGCGGATCAATGTGGCCCACATGCTTACTCAGAAAAATACGTACCCCACCAAAGGAACGCTGGTCGTCGCAGACCCCCCATTTCTTTGCAAAATTAAGTATGCTCTGTTCACCCGCTTCGCGCGACCAGCGCAATCTAAATATGGGAAGATCTTCCAGCAGAAAATCGGTGAAAGCAAGGTAGTTCACACGCGATGCAGGCTCCATGTAAGTGGAGTAACCCAGCCGTTTAGCAGCAAGAGCAGCATCAATATGTTCGTGGACACAGAGGATTCCGTCATCAAGCAGGCTGTGCTCCTGCAGGAGTTGGGTACGAACCAGCATGCAGTGGTATTCAACATAATCGCAGGTCTTTCTGAAGAGCTGTTCATGCACGTCCTCAGGTCGGCGATTGAAGAGCTGATGCTCCTCCTCCATGATCAGTCCATCATTACTGACGTCCGGGAAAATAATAAGTCTGCCGCCCGCCATGTGGATTTTTGGCGTGGATTTACCGTCGCCCCAAAGGTACAAAGGACCCACAATACCAGCACCGGTCTCATCAGCGCATGCTATTAACTGCTCCAGCCAGCCTGGTTCAACCTGAACGTCGTTGTCTATGAATACGGTATATTCAGACGATATACGATCCAGAACTTTTATTCTGGCTTGATTAGGCCAGAGGGGATCTTCGGTGTGCACCCATTCAACCCCGTATTGGTGGGCCAGCGTTTCAAGTTGCTCGCGAATCCAGGCTGGCGAATGGCAGTCCACGAAGATGAGGCGGAAAATGGGAGGTGTATTGGACAGGATAGACTTCAAGGCTTGGATTGTCAGGCTGTAACGCTCACGAATGGTCATAACGATCGTAACGCGAGCGTTGTGGCTGGCTTTAACCATGTGGGGTTCTTGATTTGGCTGGATAGCGCCGCAACATTCTTTAAAGCGACGTCCGCTGCCGCATGGGCACGGTGCCAGCCGTCCCGGTCGTTGAACGCCTGTAGCGGAAGGCTGGACGGGAAGCGATGCTCGGGCAGTGACCGGCAAGCGTCGGGCAAGTGCATCGGCAGCAGCCTGAAATGACGGATTGCTTCCCGCTTGCCGGGCAAAGGCAAGTGCTTCTTCGTATTTTTGGGACGCCTCTAAGATGAACGCCATAGTCATGCGAAACTCATCGACTGACGGATTGATCTCGATTGCCCGTCGAGTCAATTTTTCTGCCGTAGCCAGCTGACCGTCATGAAGATCCAGTCGGGCGAGCCCGTGCAAGGCACTGGGGTCGTCCGGGTATGCTACTAGCGTTTTATTGAACAAAGTGCGGGAAAGTTCAAAATTACCGTCATGGAAGGCGCGAACCGCCTCCATGCACATCTCGACAAGGCGGCGGCTATGATAGGACAATGCGCCGGACCATTTCAATCGCAAAATATTTTCCGAACGTTCTAGGCGAGGTATATCCCGGGTTGCTCCGGAACCAGTGCCAGAGGTTCCCAAGTAGGGGCAATAGTTGAATCCTGCAACCGGAACAAATACAAAATCGGAGTGCTCCGCAATTTGATTCAGAAAATCGCGATCCTCGCAAATTTCAAGTGTTTCATCAAAGCGGCAGCCCAATTCAATGACTTTGCGTCGGATAATCGCCGCTTGCCAGTAAAACAAGGGGCCGTAGTACATCAATGCGCGGTTGAACGGACTACCAAAAAGTTTTTCGACCTTCCCGTTCTCATCAAGCACTCTGGTTCGACCGTAGACTAGCAGCGTTTCAGGATGTTCACGGGAGGCGTTAAGCATTTCAGAGAGGAAATCAGGATCATACGTATCGTCGTCGTCCAAAAAGCAGAACCACTCGCCATGCACGGCTTGCAAGCCTTCGTTGGCGGCTTGTGGCCGAGGCAACTGGCGTTGGCCACTGACGATTCGGATTGAATGGTCGGACTGCCAAGCAATTGCCGGTAGTGCCGGGTGGTTCCCGCCAGTTGCATCAACGACTATTACTTCAACGTTTGGATAATCCTGCCGTGAGATCGATTCCAGCGCCAGGCGAAGCTCCGATCGCCCCATGCTGCGAACTATGACGGAAACGAGCGGTAAAGGCGGCTGATTGTCAGAATACATAGCAAGTACTTTCTATAAAGAACAAGCATGAATAATATGGAACTCGCTAAACTTGCGACTAAACATTAGCTGTAGTGATTGTTTCTTGAATTCGCAAAGCTTTAGGGTACCTCTAAAAAACGCTTCTGTCCGTGCATGTGCATAGCTAATTAAAGTTATACATCAATAGTGTAATAGTAACCTCATTAAAGAAGCCGATGAAGTAATGCATGTCATGACCACCGCGAGGCTAAGATGTACTGGATAGTGCATTGAATTAAAAATTGAATTAAACCCATCTACCAGCCCAATTGCCTCATTCAATACTGCGGCGGTGCTATTCTGTAGGTATATTTGGTCATCATAATGCGCCGATACGAATCGAGGAGCCGCGCACGAGCAGCGCGCGTTTCCACCGTTTTAATGTTAGACGGCGATAGCGCTTTTGTCAGATGATTGCGGATTTCCAATGGGTTTGTCGGCCCCATGAGCAGATCGGCCCCGGCCATAAATGCCGCGAGCGCAGCGTCTTTCTCCGAATCTTTGGGTGCGAGGCCACGCATCTCGATGGCATCGGTAACGATGAGCCCTTTAAAGCCCAGCTCCCGCCGTGCTAGCCCTTGCAGAATGGGCTCGGAAATGCTGGCAGCCAAACCGGTAGCGTCTAGTGCGGGATACGCGACATGAGCAGTCATCAGTCCGCCAGCACCGACTGCAAACGCCGTGCGGAACGGCCTTAAGTCGGCCTCGAGTTCGGCGCGCGTGGCCGTAATCGCGGAGCTTGTCTCATGACTGTTGTCTTGCGTGCGCCCATGCCCTGGAAAATGCTTGACGACCGCGATGACACCAGACGCCTGCAGTGCGGTGACAGCAGTTGCAACGGCCTGCGAAACAATTTCAGGATTGGAAGAGAAAGCGCGATCTCCCAAAAACGATAATGCTGGGTAGAACCCAAGGTCAGCAACTGGGGCCAGATCCATGTTTATATTGAGTGCTGCCAATTCAGTGCCGATGATGGTATATGCCTTTTCTATGGCGTCCTGGCCACGCAACGCAAGATTACGTGCCGGCGGTATTATGACCGTCCCCGCAAGCCCTCGAATCCGTGAAACACGCCCACCTTCTTCGTCGATGGCGATGAAGGGCGGAATCCGTAACACGCCGCGAATATCGGCGATTAGCTTGCGCACCTGTTGTGCGGACGAAATATTGGCGCCATAGAGCACCACGCCCCCTGGTTGAACATCAGCAAGCATCGCGCGCGTGGAATCGTCGAGCTCCAACTGGTTGGAGCCATCCCCGTGGTAGCGGATGTGTACGAGTAGCAATTGCCCTATCATCGCTGCATCGGTCGCCACCGGAACCACATAATGAGAGGAATCTTCGATGATAGTCTTCGCTGACGACAGCTCTGCTGCCCACAGCGACAGTCCGAACAGGCACATTGGCAACAGCTTGAGGACTCTTCCATAATTAAAAGTTGGCATACGTATTTCTGGTGAGTGGAAGTTTCAGGGGGCGGTCTTATATTTTGGCTTGCATTAAGCAGTTAGACTTGGATTACCTAAGACACCGGGCCCTGCAGTCAGAGCGCGTAGCTGTCGCTTTTGTTTATTCGCGGATCGAATCCCTACTTTTTTATGCCCCTACTACGATTTCGTTTGATTATTCAGAACGAAATATTTGGTCATGCAGAACTATTTCCAGTCTGGATTTCAAATGCTGGGCTGATTCAATATTTCCATTTGCAGCCTGAATTTTCCCCAGCATTTCCAGGGCGCGGGAGCTGCCTGGGTCAATGGCAATAGACTTTTGCAGACAGGTGATTGCGAGGTCGATCCTCTTCAGTCTAATGGCATGAATACCGAGATCAAAATAAGCCACATCATTCGCTATCGGGTAGGCAAGTGACATAACAAGCTGTTTCTCAGCTTCAGCAACGTGATTATTCGCAACCAGGAAATCAAGCAATTGCAGCCGAAGTTCCAGACTTTCTGGAACTTGGTCGAGCCCAGTTCTGAGGCCTCTTTCTGCTCCTACAATATCTCCTAGCGTCAAACAAATAGCTCCTATGATTCGGGCTACCGCCGGGGAATCAATTTTTGTCTGTTTGGCAAAATGCAAGGCGTGGAGACCAAAATTGCTTGACTTGCCATGTTTTAGTGCTGCGCGAAGGTGGAAGTGTGTCGTGAGTGGCCAAGGATCCCTTTTTAAGGCTAAGAAATATGTCTCTGAGGCAGGAATATTTTGATCAGCTGCAAACAAGGCATACGCAAGTCTTGAGAAGACCCAGGAAGGCATGTTAGGCTCTGCGGCTATGGCACGCTTCAGCGACTCAATTTCCAATAACGCGTTGCCTTCAATACATGCATTGCGAGCCTCGTCAATCGCCATTCGCGCTATCTCTGAAATCAATAGATGGGGATGGAGAAATCCTATGTCACCCCTTATACCCGCTGCAATGTATTTACTCAAAATCCCGAGAGATGGGTTTCTTACGATCGATTGGTGATCACCGGGAATATCAATGATTTCAACGCCATTTTTGGAGAGATATGACCATCCTCCTGTTTTATCCGAAAGGGGCAAGTAGACACTGTCCTTGGCCCTGAAATACCGAAGAGGCCCTTCTACAAGACACGGCAGGTATAGTTTGTCTAGCAAGCGATGATGTTCAATCACAAAATTGGTGGGCGTCGTAGTGACAACATTGAAATTTCGATGCTCGAGTTTTGCAGTGATGTCGATGACTGACAGCGTCCCCACTGCCAGCCCTGATGCGAACAACTGCCTCCCCATTTCAAAGACGATAATTCCACCAAACGAATGTCCCGCAAGGTGATAGGGACCTTGGGGCTGTATCGTTCGCATCAACGTGCAGCATTCACTAGCGAGTTCTGGAATGCTGCGAAACCGGAGTGCCCAGTTAGTCGGGGCGGTTATGTGAAATGTCCAAACCGAGAACTCGGGGCCCATTTCAAGCGCAAGGTTATGAGCGTAGCCTGTGTTCCCCCACACCCCGGGCGCAATGAATAACGCCTTTCCAGATGTTCCTGTCTGTACCGGAACGATTGATAATCGACTGGGGCCAGCCGGTTTCGTTTGAACAAAATCCAGAACATTTCGAAGAGTAGGCGCGCGGGCGAAGATAGCTGGTGGGAGGATGACACCTAATTCCTGCTCCAGGGCAACAGTAAACGTCAATGCTCCCAGAGAGTCTCCGCCGAGTTCGAAAAAATCGTCTGTCAGATTAGGCGTCACACCATCAAGAAAACTGGCCATCAGTGCGGCAATCTTATCTTGTAATGTTTCAGGTGGGCTGATTTCTGGAGAGTGGGGATGAGATGTGTCGGCCCGCATGAAGACCTCAGCCAGTCTGCCGCGCTGTACTTTTCCAGAGCGAGTTCTTGGTAATTCCTCTGGTTTAATGCGCATGCATCGGGCCAAGCCAAATCCGAATCGGTCGACGCAGGTCTTTCTGATGAGTGATTCGGTTGTACCACGATCGACATTCGCTTCATCTGTTGCATAAACCAAGGCTGGGCGCTCGATTTGTCTGCCATCATCAGCCCACGGAAAAACATAGGCCAAGGATATTCCCGGAATCGACTGTATGACAGAATCAATTTCGCTACAGGAAAACTTGAGTGCGTTCACGAGGATGACTTCTTTTTCCCTGCCTGTCACGCACAAACAGCCTTCCTGCAGATAGCCTGTATCACCGGTTCGAAACCATCTATCAGCAGTAAAGATCAGCTTATCGAGCTCGGGACTTCCAAAATATCCGGAGGTCATTGTTGGGCCGCACACTTCAATCTGCCCGATCTCCCCTTCCTGGCATAGACTTCCGTCGTGATCGGCAATACGAACGGAATGCCCTTGCGTCGGAAAATCGATAAGTGGTGGTTCATGACCGTTGTTGTGCAACGCTGGTTGGAATGATCGTTTACCGCCTGCAACGGGTCCGCATTCGGATAGTCCATAACCCAAAATAACTGTTTCGGCTGGGGCACCATTACCCACAAGGACTTCGATAAATCGGGTACAAATCTTTGACGAGACCATTTCTGTGCCAACGCCCACGCGTTGCAGACTCGAGAGATTCCAGTTGGATGATGATGCCGCATCCGCGATCAATTTCATGCCAAAATTACTCATTCCGGCATGAGTGATACCGTGGGACTGAATTAGGTCAAGCCAACCCAGAGGGTTCTGCACAAACGATTCTGGCGCTAGTTGAATCTTCAATCGTCCATTAGGCCCCGCTACCCCCAGCCCCATGACATGATCCAACGGCATCCAATTCAGAAATTTCGTCTGATTGGGAGCGGATGGGCCCGCCGGCCACCAACGGTGCATCAAGGCCTTGCCGCTGAGGGTAACGAGTTGCGGTTGACCAGTCGTACCGGAAGTTGAGATAAGTACCGCTGGGGCACCCCAGTCAGTTGAAGTTATTCCTTCAGCCGGCGAGTATTCACTAAGCTGGCGAAATGAAATCTGCCTCCTTCCCTTGCTCCAGAAAAGGTCTTCGTCATCAGAAAGAATCAAGGGCTGAGCGAGACGCGCATGGATTTTATCTAGCCTGTCTTTAAACTCATGGTGTGCACGGACATTCCACCGACTGCCGGCGAGCGGTACAGCCACCATGCCGCCCAGCAAGGTGGCCCAAAGCGCCGGGATAAAAGTTGCCGGATTTCCTGCATCAATAATCAGTACATCTCCGAGCTTGCAACCCGAGTCTTCAAGTCCACGGAGCATGCATAGCGCCCTGTTCCAGATCTGGGAATAGCTGAGTTCCTCGGACACCAGTGCCCCATTTGAAAAAACAAATGCTCCACTGAAATGGTTGGCGAGTGCCAGCCGCAATGCGTCCTGTAGACTGTGGGGCATTGCAAAGTCAATGGCAGCGCCAATCGCCAATGCTGGTGTAGTCTTATCCTTCATAAAGTGTATTCGGCGCTTTCAATTAATGCCTTCCGGCAGCATGTTTCCTGGAAAGTATCTGACGATTTTTTCAATCTCGTCAGACACATTCCTACGTCCTGCTTCAGTCTCGTACCAGGTGTTACTCGTGTAGTGAATGCTTGGATAAGTTGCAATCCCAAATTGGACACCATTGCCAAACACTTTCTGTGCCGTTAACAATGCGCGACGGCTATGAAAATGAATTGAAACAATATTCACTACAGAGCGGGTTGTTCTAATGTTGTTGGCTTGAAGTAGGAAAACTGCATTGGAGAAATTTTCAGCAGTATTACTTGAATCTGGATCAACCAGAATATCCGAATCGGGTATTCCTATTGATTTGGCTTTCCTGTACATCTTGAGTGCTTCGATCGCGCCAATTTTTGGATTGTAACCGCCGCATAAGGCTAGCCGCCCGGCAAGTCCCTGACGGTACAGGTCAATTGCCCTTGCTAAAGGCCGCTCCCATAAACTCATTCCCAAGACAATCGTGACATCAGCTTTCAATACGTTATCAGGAACGAAGATGAAATGTGTCAAGGTGTCCATCTGGGAGGTTATCAATGAACTGTGTAAGCACTCCTGCGATGTATTCATGCAATTCTCATACAGTGCTCTGAGGGTAAACCGGGCTACTACAATAAGAGAGCTGCCGAGAATAGCCAATTCAATGGATCTACGCAACACCCGTAAATCTTGCTACTAGTGTAGTGAACCGTAATTAATGGAACTAATAACAATGGTGCCTGTCTCA
>NZ_CAKMLL010000120.1 GCF_927797785.1 Candidatus Nitrotoga sp. BS
GTCATTCGTGCCAACAGTCGATTAAGTTCCAAACAGAATGGCGCACTACACTAGTTTGGTGCCCTCAACCGTGAAGCGTTATTGAATCAAAACCCCCGCAGTAGCTGGCTATAGCGATCGGTGAAACGGCCTAACAACATAATTATGAACATCTATTTATTTTGAACAGCTCGTGCTTCTAAGCCTCTTCATTTATATGTTCCGTTATGTCTGTTTGTCTTTGTTTTTTTTGTCGTCTATCCACCTTTGAGCGAAGTTCTTTCAGTAGAGGCTGCGTTTTGATACGACGACAGATGGTTCTGCGATCACCCGGTGACGCCTCTGCATTTCGCCTCTCGAGGGGATTAACTAGGCTGAGTTGATGTTCAGGTCGTGCAGTAAGAGGCCGAAAGACCTGCGATGGCTGGGTGCGCTCTAGGACGGGCTTAACTGGTTTAATTTCAGTTAGCTTTTTTACTTCATTTTTATCTTCTGGTCCGTTTAAAGACGGAGGAAGGGAATGGTTTTGTACATATTGCATGATGTTTAAATATTCTGAATTTCATGCTTGTGCAAGTTTCAGTGTTACCAGCGTCGCATGCTTTCCTAATAATGCACAAATAATTGGCGTAAACAATATTAATATTCTTTAACTGTCATGAACTGCTGGCTTGTTTAATCTAGAGAGTAAATAAATTTACGGAAGATTATAAGGAATCTTTAACGAGAATTGGAATAATTTGATTTGCTACGTTAGCTGCAGGTGCTTACCTTTAATTCTCTGGATAAGAATAAAGCGGTTCGAAAACCGCTTTATTTAATTGTACTTACAGTGAATTTATTTAACGATAGCTTTTAACTCGCCTTTGCTATATCTAATGGCCATAGCGTCCAGCGAAATCGGTTTTACTTTTGAGGCTTGACCAGCAGAACCGAAGGCTTCATAACGGGCCTTGCATATTTCTTTCATGGCTATAGTCGATTCTGCTAAAAATTTACGTGGATCGAAATTTTTTGGATTTTGCGCCAAGTAACGACGTACCGCTCCAGTAGATGCCATGCGCAGGTCAGTGTCGATATTAACTTTTCGTACGCCGTGTTTTATACCCTCGACTATCTCCGAAACTGGCACACCATAGGTTTCTCCCATATCACCGCCAAACTGGTCAATGATCTTTAACCATTCTTGCGGTACAGAAGAAGAGCCATGCATCACCAAGTGTGTATTGGGAATACGGGCGTGGATAGCCTTTATACGATTAATATCCAAAGTGTCACCGGTAGGTGGGCGAGTGAACTTGTAGGCGCCATGCGAAGTGCCAATGGCTATTGCCAGTGCATCTACACCAGTCTTTCGGACAAAATCGGCGGCTTCTTCTGGATCGGTTAATAACTGCGAGTGATCTAGTTTACCTTCCGCGCCTTGTCCATCTTCTTGCTCGCCCATGCCGGTTTCAAGCGAGCCCAGGCAACCTAACTCACCTTCAACGGATACGCCCACTGCGTGGGAAATATCAACAACTTTACTGGTTACATCAACGTTGTATTCATAAGAGGATGGAGTCTTGGCATCTTCCTTCAAAGAGCCATCCATCATTACGCTGGAGAATCCGGAACGAATCGCGTTGATACATACAGCCGGTGAGGCTCCGTGATCTTGGTGCATGACTACTGGAATGTGCGGATAAGTCTCAACTGCAGCAAGAATCAGGTGGCGCAAGAAAGCTTCACCTGCATATTTACGGGCGCCAGCTGAGCCTTGCATAATCACTGGGCTGTTAGTTTCATCCGCCGCCTCCATGATTGCCTTGACCTGTTCCAAATTATTGACGTTGAATGCGGGCAGACCGTATCCATTCTCGGCTGCATGATCCAGCAGCTGGCGTAATGAAACAAGAGCCATTTTTTTCTCCTAGAAAATTAAAAGTTAACAAAAAAATCAAAATAGAATCTGGCAGTGCACTGGAAAACTTGACTGTGCTTCAACTTCTCAGTTCTTTCGGTGATCGCCTACCCGGACAATTTTCATGGTATTAGTATAGCCAGCCTTGCCAACGGCTTCGCCTATAGTCATTACAATCATGTCACCTTCTTGTACTAATCTCAAACGTACTAGTTCATCTTCCGCTGCGCGCAACTCTACTGATGGAAGTTGGGAGGTTGTGCTAAATGCAATCGGATGCACCCCACTAAACAAAGTTACTTTACTCAAGGTTGACTCAATCGGCGTTAACGCAAATATCGGCACTCCTGCATTCATACGGGACAGCCACAGAGGAGTTGAACCGGACTGGGTCAGCGCCACAATGGCTTTGACTGTAAAGTGAGAAGCTGCATATAGCGCAGACATGGCGATAGCCTGATCGATACGCGTAAATTTCGTTTGTAGCAAACGGTGACTGGTGGAGATATCTTCCATCTCACTTTCCGCTTTAATACAGATGCGCGCCATGGATTTGATGGTTTCGATGGGATAGTCGCCCACCGCAGTTTCCGCCGACAGCATTACCGCATCGGTACCGTCCAGCACTGCATTTGCCACGTCTGATACTTCCGCGCGAGTGGGAATCGGGTTCGTTATCATGGATTCCATCATCTGTGTGGCAGTAATAACCAACTTATTTTTGGCACGCGCCATACGGATCATGCGTTTTTGCAAGCCAGGCACCGCTGCATCTCCCACTTCCACGGAAAGATCGCCTCGAGCAACCATTATAGCGTCGGATGCATCAATAATTTCGTCCAGTACGGCAATGGCTTCGGCACGCTCGATTTTAGCCATCAATAAGCTTTTGCCGCCAGCCGCTTGCATCAATTTTCGCGCCAATTGCATGTCATCAGCTGAGCGCGGGAAAGAAATAGCCAGATAGTCCGCTTTAATCAAGGCCGCAGTCTTAATGTCCTCTTTGTCTTTGTCTGTAAGTGCAGGCGCAGTCAAGCCACCGCCCTTGCGATTGATACCTTTGTTGTTGGACAACACGCCACCGCACACCACTTTGCATATAATTTGTGCACCTTTAACTTCTATTACATCGAATTCCAACATACCATCATTCAGCAACAGCACGGAACCTTTGCTGACATCGTTAGGCAAATCTTTGTAGTCGAGACCAACACGTTCCTGATTGCCGAGGCCTGTCCATTCCGCATCCAGAATAAAAGTATCCCCTTGCTTGAGAATGATTTTGTCATTCTCAATTTTCCCCACGCGAATTTTTGGTCCTTGCAGGTCGGCAAGAATTCCTATGATACGGCCACATGCAGCCGCTGCAGCGCGCACTTTTTCAACACGCGCCACATGGTCCTGTGCTGTGCCATGCGAAAAGTTCATGCGCACCACATCTACGCCAGCGAGTATCATTTTCTCCAGCACTTTTTGGTCGCTGGAGGCTGGCCCCAGAGTTGCAACTATCTTGGTTCTGCGTAACATAAATTTTCGTCTTATTTACTTCGCTGCACGTTGCTCAAGAATTTCCACAGCTGGCAATTTTTTGCCTTCGAGGAATTCTAGAAATGCACCACCGCCAGTGGAAATATAACTTACCTGATCGCTGATCTTGTATTTAGCAATCGCCGCCAGCGTATCCCCACCACCGGCAATAGAAAATGCTGGACTTTCGGCAATCGCCATGCCTAAAACTTTGGTGCCAGCGCCAAACTGGTCGAATTCAAATACGCCTACCGGGCCATTCCACACGATGGTAGCGGCATTTTTCAGGTAAGCAGCATAAGTCAGGGCAGTTTCGGGGCCAATATCAAAAATCATATCGTCATCGGTGATATCAGCCACTTTCTTAACTACTGCGGGCTCATTGGCATCGAACTTCTTACCCACGACCACATCGGTAGGTACCGGTATCGATCCGCCCTTGGTCTTGGCAGCTTGTATTAAACGCTGAGCTTCAGCCACGAGATCGGGTTCATAAAGGGATTTGCCGACGTTATAACCAGCCGCTTTAATGAAGGTATTGGCAATGCCACCTCCGACAATCAGTTGATCCACGACGTGGGACAGCGATTCCAGCACGGTCAATTTGGATGAAACCTTGGAGCCGCCAACGATGGCGATCAGCGGGTGAGCTGGATTTTTCAATGCCTTGCCCAATGCATCCAGTTCTGCTGCCAGCAGTGGGCCGGCGCACGCCATAGGCGCATACTTGGCCACACCATGAGTAGAAGCCTGTGCGCGATGCGCGGTACCAAATGCATCCATCGCATAGATGTCGCACAGCTTTGCCATTTTTTTTGAAAGCTCGTCGTTGTTTTTGCCTTCACCTTTATTGAAACGCACGTTCTCAAATAGTACGACTTCGCCATCGGCAATGGTGAAGCCGCCATCCAGCCAATCCTTAATTACCCGGACCTCTTTACCTAACAAAGAAGACAGGTGCTTGGCTACAGGCTTTAGAGAGTCGGCCTCGGAATATATGCCTTCTTCTGGACGGCCGAGATGTGACATTAACATTACCTTGGCACCCGCTTTCAAGGCATGCTGGATGGTAGGCAAGCTTGCCCGGATGCGGGTGTCATCAGTTATGGTGCCATCATCAGCTTGGGGAACATTCAGGTCTTCGCGGATAAGAACGCGTTTTCCCCTGAGATCCAAATCAGTCATTTTGATTACAGACAATTCTTTCTCCAATTAAGTATTCGAGGTGAAACGTCAGAAAAAATGCAACAATGATGAGGTAGCTCCTCACCTTGCGCGCATGTTTATTTAGCGATGATGCGAACCATCTCTAGAACCTTGCTGGAGTAGCCCCACTCGTTATCGTACCAAGATACGACCTTAACGAAGGTGCCATCCAGAGACATGCCAGCTTCTGCGTCGAAAACAGAGGTGCAACTTTCGCCTCGAAAGTCGGTAGAGACAACTTTATCGCCTGTATAACCAAGTATGCCTTTCATTGAGCCTTCGGATGCAGTCTTCATTGCGGCGCAGATATCAGCGTAGGTTGCAGCCTTATCCAGTTCCACAGTGAGGTCAACAACTGACACGTCAGAGGTGGGTACACGGAAAGCCATACCAGTAAGCTTCTTATTCAATTCGGGAATAACTACGCCAACGGCCTTTGCGGCACCAGTCGAAGACGGAATGATATTTTCGAGAATACCACGGCCACCACGCCAATCCTTGTTGGAAGGGCTGTCTACTGTCTTCTGGGTAGCGGTGGCCGCGTGTATGGTGGTCATTAGTCCGCGTTTGATGCCCCAAGTGTCGTTTAGCACCTTGGCAACAGGGGCGAGGCAATTAGTAGTGCAGGACGCGTTTGAGATGATAGTTTGGTTAGCATAAGTCTTGTCATTAACGCCGTACACAAACATCGGCGTATCATCTTTTGAAGGTGCAGACATGATGACTTTCTTAGCACCAGCGGTGATGTGTTTTTCACAGGTTTCCTTCGTGAGAAAAAGCCCAGTGGATTCGATTACTATATCAGCGCCCACTTCATTCCACTTAAGTTCGGCGGGATCCTTAATGGCAGTAAGACGTATTTTTTTGCCGTTGACGACCAAAGTGTTGCCTTCGATGGAGACGGTGCCATCAAAGCGGCCATGGACAGAGTCGAAACTCAGCATGTAGGCTAAGTAGTCTGGTTCAAGCAGGTCATTAATGCCTACTATCTCGATGTCCTTGAAATTTTTCACCGCTGCGCGGAACACCATACGGCCAATTCTACCAAACCCATTGATACCAACTTTGATTGTCATGTTTCTCTCCTGGTTTTATAACTAAAATTGTAACTGCTTAGACACATTAATTGATACTGCATTTTATGTTTAAAACGATTAATCAGTTACTTAAACTACAAACGTCTTGCAACGGTACACCACCAAAATATCCGGATGACAGGATGACCTTGAAGCGTGCCATCAGCCCTATCACTGCAACGCTATGTGTTCACTTTGATGGCAGTAAACGAATGGGTCTCGATGTTTGCATTAGCAATGCATAATCGCAACACAGGAATTGACTTGTATGACCTTACGATGATCGTCGCATCAAGGCCATGACGGACACTTTCCGCGCCCTCTAAATTTCACGATTCTCATTGTGCTGGCTCTAACTAACAGAACCATTTTATATGCATGCCCTGCGCAGCACTTATTTAATTTTCGCAAATGATACTCAAGGCTGCAACCATTATGCAGGCGTAAACACACTCAAAGATAATTGATCTATTGTGATCGGCCAAATCCTTTGTTGCCAATTCCGCGAAATAGTCAGCGGCTTAAATCGAGAATCGGGCTTTGCGAAAAAATGGCAATTTACAAATAGTTTTACCTTTGTTTTTCAGAAGCAACCCGTCAAACAAGGCCTGGATAGCCCGCTGAATCGTTACCTGAAATTTAGAGCACGCTTTTCACTGCTTTCACCACATTTTCTATGGTAAAACCGAAGTGCTTGAACAGCTCGCCTGCCGGGGCAGATTCACCAAAGGTATCCATGCCAATGACCGCACCATCCAAACCAACATACTTGTACCAGAATCCTGTCACACCAGCTTCGACAGCTACGCGTTTACTGCCTTTAGGTAACACGCTTTCCTTGTACGACTGATCTTGGCGATCAAATACATTGGTTGAAGGCATGGAAACCACTCGTACATTAATGCCGTCTTGAGCCAAGGCTTTTTGTGCATCCATGGCCAGGCCCACTTCGGAACCAGTCGCGATAATGAGTGCCTGTGGCTTGCCATTGGCGGCTTCCGACAACACATAGCCACCCTTGCGGATGTTGGTAATTTGATCTGCATCGCGCTTTTGGAAAGCCAAATTCTGGCGACTGAAGATAAGGCTGCTCGGGCCAGTTTTGCGCTCAATCGCTGCAACCCATGACACGGCAGATTCAACCGTATCACAAGGACGCCAAACGTCCATGTTTGGAATATAGCGTAGCGTTGTGGTTTGTTCCACTGGCTGGTGAGTTGGACCGTCTTCGCCCAAACCAATGGAATCATGCGTGTACACGAAAATCACGCGCTGTTTCATCAGCGCAGCCATACGCAACGCATTGCGTGCATACTCTGAGAACATCAAGAAAGTGCCGCCAAATGGTAGCAAACCGCCATGTAATGCCACACCATTCATAATGGCTGACATGCCGAATTCGCGTACTCCGTAACTAATGTAATTACCTGTTGATTTTCCATGAACGTGCATAGCGCCCGTCCAATTGGTCAGATTCGAACCGGTCAGATCCGCCGAACCGCCCAAAAATTCAGGTAGCGCCGACGCCAAACCGTTAATCGCATTCTGTGATGCCTTGCGCGAGGCGATGGTTTCCGCCTTTTCATTTGTCTTGGCGATCAAATCCGCAGCATGTTTTGTCCAGCCTGCCGGCAAATCACCCTTCATGCGCCGCTCAAACTCGTCCGCTTCTTGAGGAAAATCCTTGCGGTATTCTGCAAATTTATTGTCCCACAATTTTTCCAAACCCTCTCCCTTGGTACGTGCATTCCACGCTTGGTATACGTGCGCTGGAATTTCGAACGGCGGGTATTTCCAACCGATATGTTCGCGTGTAGCAGCAATTTCCGCATCACCTAATGCAGCACCATGCACATCATGCGTACCAGCCTTGTTCGGGGAGCCCGCGCCGATGATGGTCTTGCAGCAGATCAGAGTGGGCTTGTCAGTAACTTCCTTGGCAGCCTTGATAGCTACATCTACTGCTTCAGGATCATGGCCTTCCACATCGGCGATTACATGCCAACCATAAGACTCGAAGCGTTTGGCTGTATCGTCGGTAAACCAGGCTTCAACATGTCCATCTATGGAAATGCCATTGTCATCCCAGAAGGCGATTAGCTTCCCTAATCCCCAAGTGCCCGCCAGAGCGCAAGATTCATGCGAAATACCTTCCATCATACAGCCGTCGCCGAGGAAGACATATGTATGGTGGTTAACAATTTCGTGGCCGGGCCGATTGAATTCATTTGCCAGCATTTTTTCCGCCAGGGCAAAACCCACTGCATTGGTAATGCCTTGACCCAACGGACCAGTAGTGGTTTCGACACCAGCGGTGTAGCCATACTCTGGGTGGCCTGGAGTCTGGGAATGTAACTGGCGGAAACGCTTTAGCTCATCAATCGGCAAGTCGTAGCCGGTCAAATGCAGCAGGGCATAAATCAGCATCGAGCCATGTCCGTTGGAAAACACGAAACGGTCACGGTCAGCCCACTTAGGGTTGGCTGGATTGTGACGCATATGGTGAATCCACAAAGCTTCGGCGATTTCTGCCATACCCATGGGGGCACCAGGATGGCCAGAGTTCGCTTTTTGAACCGCATCCATTGCCAAAGCGCGAATCGCTCCAGTTATATCATTAAACTTGGGGGGGTGTACTTTACGCGCCGCAGCCATCTTCACTAACCTCCTGAACATCTTTCATAATAAGAATAAAAAATTATTGTGCACAAGCTTTTGCCACAAACAATGGGCGATTATGCCGCACTGGCCTGTTTAGGGCAACAGGAGAAAATAGTTGTGTTAGCCCCAAGTAGTAATGTCCGGTTTCTCCCAAATAGAAATGTCCGCTGG
>NZ_CAKMLL010000121.1 GCF_927797785.1 Candidatus Nitrotoga sp. BS
CGAAATGGGACGCGCTCCATTCATCAGAAATATTGGATTTTTAGAGGTGCCCTTATATTAAAAGCGGTGCGCAGCACCTTTAATTTTATTTCGTTTTGAACACCTTTTTAGAGTCAAGCAAACTCTCCGGTTCCAATGTGCTGCCATTTATCAGCACTACTTTATGGCGCGACAGCGCCCCTTGCTTTAGCTCGACGTTGCATAGTGGAACATCAAAACTGCCAGCAATGAAGCGTAGCAACGATTCATTGGCACGTCCCTCAATGGGTGGGGCAGCTAGGCGGATCTTCAGTGCATCACCATGCAAACCGATCACCTCAGTGCGTTTGGCACCCGGCTGAACATGTAACACCAGCTTAATAATAGTTCCTTCTCGGCGATACCACACGTTCAAAACAGACTCAGGACCAAGCCTTCCAGCCAACGTAGCGGCACGATCAGGATGAGTTGGCACAGGATAAGCAGTAGTAGCAACGTGAGGTCTATATTGCCGAAGGGTGGAATACGTCGCTGCAGGGGTAGAAGGAAAGGCTGCGTCACTGCGGCCATCAAGCTTGCTATCGATGAATGTGGATTTAACCACGATAATAATGCTTGGATAAACAGCGCCGCCATGAGCAAGTATATGCTGAGCTTGAGCAGCTTGACTGCTGTCCACATAAGCAATCCAAACATTGGAAAATCAACAGGCAAACCTTGTAGCAAGAGCGTGGCGGCGAGATAAATCGCTTCCACCACGAAAGCCAGCAGCAAGGCTGCGATATCGAAACTCCAGGCAGAAGGAATAAACCGGCGCGCTCGCAGTACCAAAAAATTGGTAAGTGCCATTATGAATGCACCCAGTGGATTGCGCATCGGCGCGCGCAGCCATTGCAAGTGGAAGCGCAGTAGCAATATAACAGCGAACGGCTGCAGTAACGTGTCAAGCAAAAATTGTAGCGCTTCACTCAGCATGGGACATTCCCCAGCTCATCTCCCATTTCTCTGGCGCGCTTGGCAGCAGCCTGCACTGCCGTAACAATATGTTGCTTGACCACATTGGACTCCATGCAGAGCAAAGCACGCTCGGTAGTGCCATTTTTGGAAGT
Source organism: Candidatus Nitrotoga sp. BS (assembly GCF_927797785.1). Classification (GTDB taxonomy): domain Bacteria; phylum Pseudomonadota; class Gammaproteobacteria; order Burkholderiales; family Gallionellaceae; genus Nitrotoga. The sequence continues at coordinate 1,089 of NZ_CAKMLL010000121.1, forward strand.
AACGCGCGCTCGTAACACGCTCACATCATCGCTACTGGCATTTGCAAGTTTAACTGCACCGCTGAAAGTATTGATTGCCAAGTGACGCGCCGTTTCTGCATCGAAGCCAAGTTCGCTGGCCGCCTGTTGTAGCGCCTCGATAAAATAAAATACATAGGCGGGGCCACTTCCAGACACTGCAGTAACCGCATCCATCATTTCTTCGTCTTTCAGCCATATCGTACTACCCACCGCAGCGAGTATGGTTTGTGCTGTGTTGCACTGCGCTTTGCTTACCGCAGGTAGTGCATACAAGCCAGAAACGCCGCTCTGAATTAAGGCGGGTGTATTGGGCATGGCGCGCACAACGTTTTGCGAACCCAGCCAATGCGCCAGATCAGCGGCGCGAATACCGGCCGCTATCGAGATCAGCAATTGCCCAGTCAGCAATGGTGCCAGGCTGGTTGCGACCCCATGCAACTGCTGCGGCTTTACCGCTAATACAATTACATCACTACCTGTCACCCCCACTCCCAGATCGGCTACCGCTTGTACCCCAAATTCATTGTGTAATTTAGCATGGTTGCTGACATTGATTTCCACGACGCTCACCTGCGCAGCAACAAAATTCTGTTTAAGCAAGCCGCCAATGAGTGCGGTCGCCATGTTGCCGCCTCCGATAAAACAAACTTTCATTGATTTTCTCCGTAATTTCTTTCCCCAAAGATTGCCGTCCCGACACGCACGATAGTCGCCCCTTCAAGTATTGCCGCACTTAAATCATGCGACATTCCCATCGATAGCGTATCCAGTGCCAACCCTTGCGTATTGATCTGCTGCATAAGCTCGTGCAGCTTAAAAAATGGTATGCGTTGGGCTTCTAATCCTTCAGCAGGCGCAGGAACAGCCATCAGTCCGCACAACTTAAGGTGTGGCAAACACGCCACAGCCTGTGCCAGTTCTACCAATTCGCCAGGCACCACACCGCTCTTACTGCCTTCTCCGCTCACATTAACTTGTATACATACATTTAATGGCGGCAAAGTGGCTGGCCGCTGTGCTGACAGGCGCTCAGCGATTTTTAGTCTATCAACGCTGTGTACCCATGCGAAATGCGTTGCAATGGCCCGCGTTTTATTACTCTGAACCGGCCCGATAAAATGCCACTGTATCGGTAAGTCACGTAGCTTCTCAATTTTATCCAGGGCTTCCTGAATGTAACTTTCGCCGAAAGCGCGTTGCCCAGCCTGGTATGCTTCGCACACTGCAATAGCAGAAAAATTCTTGCTCACTGCCAGCAGCTCAACACTTCCCTTGCGCCGACCTGCCATACACACTGCCTGTGTAATAGCATGATTGACAGCTTGCAAGTTGGAAGTGATCGCGGTCATAATTAACTGGTAGTTAAACCATCATGCTTCATTAAATTTGTGATAATTGCGCAGTATCTTGTCTGATAGGCGTCAATGTTAAGTCGCGGTAGAGGCATAGCTAGTCACGCCCTTAACTTATTTTCATGCGATAGTTCAGTTCTTCGAATTAATTGGGATTATATATGGACATTACCGAACTGCTTGCTTTTGGTGTCAAAAACAAGGCTTCCGATTTGCACCTGTCTGCTGGTTTGCCACCAATGATTCGAGTGCATGGCGATATTCGCAAGATCAACCTGCCGGCGATGCTACACACGGAAGTGCATGCCATGGTATATGACATCATGAACGACGGGCAGCGCAAAATTTATGAAGAAAACAAGGAGATTGATTTTTCTTTTGAGATTCCGGGGCTTGCACGTTTCCGCGTAAATGCCTTTGTCCACCAGCGCGGTGCAGGTGCTGTGTTGCGTACGATTCCATCCAAGATATTGACCCTAGAAGACCTCAAAGCACCAAAAATTCTGGAAACTATTGCCGATTATCCGCGGGGCATGGTGTTAGTGACAGGTCCAACCGGATCAGGTAAGTCCACTACGTTGGCAGCAATGGTTAATCATCGCAACGAACATGAAATGGGGCACATCCTGACCGTGGAGGATCCGATTGAATTTGTGCATGAAAGTAAAAAGTGTTTGGTTAATCAGCGGGAAGTCGGTGCGCATACTCTTTCATTCCAAAACGCCTTACGTAGCGCATTGCGCGAAGATCCAGATATTATCCTAGTAGGTGAAATGCGCGATTTGGAAACCATACGCCTAGCTATGTCTGCAGCTGAAACCGGTCATTTGGTTTTCGGAACACTACATACCAGCTCTGCGGCTAAGACTATCGACCGCATCATTGACGTTTTCCCTGCTGACGAAAAGGAAATGGTGCGCGCCATGTTGTCAGAATCACTGCGTGCGGTCATATCACAAACCTTACTTAAAACAAAAGACGGTACCGGACGTGTGGCAGCCCATGAAATTATGATTTGTACGCCGGCCATCCGTAATTTGATTCGCGAAGCCAAAGTGCCACAGATGTATTCCTCCATTCAGACCGGCGGTGCTCTTGGAATGCAAACGCTAGATCAATGCTTGCAAGATCTGGTCAAGCGCAACGTTGTATCTTCTGCAGAAGCACGCACCAAGGCTGCAAACAAGGATGCGATTGTCGGTTAATCAGCGGGATAACAGGAGTTCATCATGGAAAGAGATCAAGCTACCGAGTTAATGCATAATCTGCTGCGCGGGATGATTTCCCAGAAGGCATCTGACCTGTTTATCACTGCTGGATTCCCACCTGCATTTAAGGTGGATGGCAAGATGACCCCCGTTTCACAGCAGGTGCTTACACCGCAGCACACGATGGAACTAGCGAGTAGCATCATGAACGACCGCCAAGCCGCCGAATTCGAAGCTTCACACGAGTGTAACTTTGCCATCAGTCCGGCCGGCATTGGCCGCTTCCGCGTTAATGTGTTTATGCAACAGCAACGTACTGGCATGGTGTTGCGAACCATCACCACCAAGATTCCCGACCTTACGCAAATGGGGATGCCAGAAGTGCTAAAGGATGTGGCAATGACCAAACGTGGACTGGTCGTTCTTGTTGGCGGCACCGGCAGCGGTAAATCCACAACATTGGCAGCCATGCTTGGCTACCGTAACCAAAACACTTACGGTCACATCATTACCATCGAAGATCCGGTTGAGTTTGTGCATGAGCATATCAACTGCCTTGTCACTCACCGCGAAATTGGAGTAGACACTGATTCCTGGCAAGTCGCATTGAAAAACACATTGCGCCAGGCACCGGATGTTATTTTCATCGGTGAGATACGCGACCGTGAAACCATGGAATATGCTGTGACATTTGCTGAGACAGGCCACCTGTGCATGGCTACCCTGCATGCCAACAGTGCGAATCAGGCGCTGGATCGCATTATCAACTTCTTCCCGGAAGAGCGTCGCGAGCAGTTGCTAATGGATTTATCTCTTAATATTAAGGCACTTGTTTCACAGCGCCTAATCCCTCGCGTGGATGGGATAGGTCGCTCAGTTGCCATGGAAATTATGCTTAACTCACCGCTTATCTCTGACTTGATCTTCAAAGGCGAGGTGCTTGCTATCAAGGGCGTGATGTCCAAATCGCGCGAGCTTGGGATGCAGACCTTCGATCAAGCGCTGTTCGATCTGCACGAAGCCAACCTGATCAGCTATGGAGAAGCGCTAAAGAATGCCGACTCGGTCAACGATCTGCGCCTGCGTTTCAAGCTGGAAGGTAAAAATTCCAAGGATCTCGACATGATGGCGGGACTGGATCACTTGCAGATGACTTGATCAGTTTAGATCCGAAGAAATTCCAGTTCACTACGATTGGTGAAAGTGCAACCTGCGCGATTATTATTGTCAGTGACAGCTATAAAATCGAAGCGCAGTGCGAGTATGAATTCATGAATGCGGGTCTGCTTCCTCTGTCATTTGCTTTATCACTCATGCATGACTGAAACTTTACCGGCAGTTTATGCGCCAATGATGAGGGTGCATAAACTTGCCCCGAAATCACTTTAAAACTTCGCGTTCAATTTCTTCCACGGTGACATGGCGTACGTCTTTGCCCTTGACCATATAAACCACATATTCAGACATGTTCTTGGCATGATCACCAATTCGCTCAATGGCTTTGGCGACGAACAGAATTTCCAACGCAGTAGAGATGGTGCGCGGGTCTTCCATCATGAAGGTGATGAGGTAGCGCATGATGGTGCGGAATTCCTCATCAACCAACTCATCCTGACGCACCACTTGAGCCGCATAGGCAAGATCAAGACGGGCAAAGGCATCCAGCGATTTGCGTAGCATGTCCAGAGCCAGTTCTGCGGCATGCTTGATCTCCGTATAACGTGGCAGGATGAGCCCGTTTCTCTGCGACAGCAGTTTACCCATGCGCGCAATTTTTTCCGCCTCATCGCCGATACGTTCGAGATCAGTAATAGTCTTGATTACCGTCATCACCATACGCAAATCACCTGCGGCAGGCTGGCGGCGAGCGATAATCTGATTGCAGCTTTCGTCGATTTCTACCTCCATCGCGTTAACGCGATGATCATCATTAATAACGCGGTTCATCAGCGGCACATCGCCACTCATCAGCGCCTCAATAGCGAGCCGAATTTGACTTTCCACCAACCCACCCATTTGTAATACTCGCGCACGCACCGCTTCCAGCTCGGCATCAAATTGCTTAGAGGTATGTTCAGTGGAGACCATGATTCAGATCCTTCTTATGGTAAATATTGGGTGATGCTACTCGCGTATTGTGACAATTTTGTTACATACTAAGCAGTAAAGATTTGCACCCCGCTTGCAGTTCCCAGCAACAGCACGTCTGCCCCACGACGTGCAAACAGGCCATTACTGACCACGCCGACGATATTATTTAACGTGACTTCCAGCTCAACTGGGTTCAATATTTTTAGACCAGATACATCAAGAATGCAGTTGCCGTTGTCAGTAACAAAACCCTCACGCAATTTTGGCTGCCCACCTAGCAGGACCATCTGCCGTGCCACATAGCTGCTAGCCATGGGGATTACCTCCAGCGGCAATGGGAAGTTCCCAAGCACATCCACTAACTTGCTGGAGTCGCATAAACAAATAAATTTTTTGCTCGCGGCGGCAATTATTTTTTCACGCGTCAGTGCGCCGCCACCGCCCTTAATCATATGCAAATGACGAGTAATCTCGTCTGCCCCATCTACATAAACAGGTAAGCTACCCGCATCATTCAGTGGAACCACATGGATACCATGCTCTTTTAAGCGCTGCGCTGAAGCTTCGGAGCTGGCGACCGCACCGCATATTTTTTTCTTGATCTTTGCCAGCTCGTCTATAAAAAAATTAGTCGTCGAGCCGGTGCCTACTCCCACGATGCAATTCGCCGGGACATACGCTATTGCGGCTTGTGCCACCGCGAGCTTTAATTCATCTTGCGTCATAGTTATGCTGCCTCAATTTAACAAATATTATTTCTCGTCTTGGATTATTGCAGGAATTCACACTTTTAGAAACACTTGGCATCTTTCATATTATGATATCTTTACAAACTATCATGCGGTCTTGCTAAGCAAGCTGTCCCCAGTAAATTGGTGGCCTTACTTGCTATCACTATGCATTTACCATAGCCAAGTTAACCTTAGCCAAGCAATTGAAGTGCTTCGTAGAGCTAACACTATTATTAATAGATGACAAAACTTAACAGCGACACTGCTCCATTACAACACGAGGGTATTCCATCGCCATGGATTTGCCATTATGCTCAATTGATTCGTAAAGGCGGCCAGGTGCTCGATTTGGCTTGTGGCAGCGGACGCCATACGCGCTGGCTTGCGGCCAACCACTGGCAAGTAAATGCAGTAGATCGTGATGAGCAAGCTCTTGCCAGGTTGCAACAGCTACCTAATGTATCAACCATGATCGCAGATTTGGAGAATGATACTTGGCCATATTCTGACCATCGTTTTGACGGCATCGTTGTCAGCCGTTATCTGCATCGGCCACTTTTGCCAAAACTAATTGAGTCGCTGCGCGCTGGTGGAGTGCTGATTTACGAAACCTTCATGGATGGCAATGAGCGCTTTGGGCGACCAAAAAATCCAGATTTTTTGCTGCGCTCTAATGAACTATTGGAAGTTTTCTTCCCGCACCTGACAGTAATTGCCTATCAACAAGGTGAATTTCAAGAGCCAGATCCTGCCGTCATGCAGCGTGTTTGCGCAGTGTCTAAACGACTCAACAATTAATTCGAGAAAAATCATCAGAATAAATATGGCTTACACAGCTCAAGCTATATTTATTTTATATTTTACGTCCTACATCAACCTGGTATTTTCGTTTAAAAGTGTTAATTTTCGTCCAGATTCTTCTTGGCGAATTTAACATCGAGCTGTTTTAATTTGCGATACAAATGAGTGCGTTCCAAACCAACGTTCTTCGCCACACGGGTCATATTGCCGTTCTCTTTATGCATGTGGTAATTAAAATAAAGACTATCAAAATGATCACGTGCTTCGCGTAATGGCAAATCGAGCGGCAACGCGAATTGTGCCGCAGCCTCCCAAATGGTTGCCACGCTTCCCCTGTCAGTTAAATCTGCCGATATAACCTCCTGCCGAATATTGGATGTTGCACCTAACCTGATTGCCTTGGCAACAGCATCAAGCAATTTCTGTAACGCAATCGGTTTTTCAAGAAAGTCCACCGCGCCAATGCGAGTCGCCTCTAGTGCTGTTTCTATGGTGCCATGCCCTGACATCATGATCACTGGCATAGTCAACAAGTTCTGTTCCACCCACTCTTTAAGCAGACTGACGCCATCGGTATTCGGCATCCAGATGTCCAGCAACACTAAATCTGGCACCTGCCGGTTGCGAAAATCGCGTGCTTGGATAGCATTTTCAGCCAGGTGCACATGATAACCTTCGTCAAACAAGATCTCCGATAGCAACTCGCGTATTCCGATCTCATCATCTACCACTAGAATTTCTTTAGTTGCCATTTTCACACAACCTCTATTAACAAGGGCAAGGTAACACTTACTCGCGTTCCACCAGCTATTATATTTTCAATGGCAATACTGCCACCGTGTTCTTCCACGATTTTTTTCACTATTGCCAAGCCTAGCCCAGTTCCCTTGGGCTTAGTCGTCCGGTAAGGTTCGAAAGCGCGCGCCAATAAACTTTCAGGGAAACCACTACCATTGTCTTGTACACACAGCTTTAATGTGTCGCCTTCATCTGCCGTGCTCAGAATAATTTCTTTTTGTGTCACGTTTAGTAAAGCGTCATACGAATTCTGTAACAAATTATGAATCACTTGACGTAAGCGAGTCGCATCACCCTTAACCCAAGTTTGGGTCGCATTCAAGCGCAAGGTGATCGGGCTGCTGTTAGCTTCATACAACCCGAGCACTTCGCGCAGTAGCTGGTGCATGTCCAGCAACACCAGCTTGGGAGCAGGCATCCGGGCGTAATCGGCGAATTCCGTTACCATGTTTTTCATTGCTGCCACTTGACTTACGATAGTCTGCGTGGCTCGCTGTAATAGCTGTGCATCGTTACCTTCCAGCTTGGCGCTCAACTTGTGCTGAAGACGCTCCGCAGATAACTGAATAGGTGTAAGCGGATTTTTGATTTCGTGCGCTAAGCGACGTGCCACTTCACCCCACGCGGCCTGACGTTCCGCTTGCAGCAAATAGGTAATATCGTCGAACACCACCACGTAACTATTGTCCGTCGCTGTTGACAACCGAGTGCCGCGCATTAACAAAATCTGTTCCCCATTTTTGCTAAGTCGCTCAATTTGACGCTGCCATTCGCCACTTGCCACTTCGTTAAATGCCTGTATGACCGCATCAGAAAAGGGGCGTAACAGGGGATGCCGTTCAGCGATTTCCCCTAAGGGTACATCCTGTATCTCCAGGAGCGATACCCCAAGTATCAGCGCAGCACTACTGTTGACAGAACGTAGTCTAAATTGCTCATCCACCACTAAAACGCCAGATGATAGGTGTGCCAGCATGCTTTCCAGGTAGGCTTTAGCATCTTCCGCTTGGCGCTGTTGCTGCTCGCTCGAGGCTTTAGCATCGGCCAGTTGTAACGTCATCTGGTTGAACAGTCCAGTCAGAGCACCCAACTCATCACCACTTTTAATCGGATGCTGACGCGAAAAGTCGCCCTGCGCTACTGCGCGCGTTCCTTCGGCCAGCGCGGCGAGCGGTGCACTGAGGCGATCACTGATAAAAAAAGCTGCTGACACTGCGCTCAACAACACGATCAACAGTGATAGCGTCAGCGTGATGCCAAACAAGCGCTTCAATCCCAAACGAGACAATGACAGCTCTTGATAATCGCGATATACCGCCCGCACCATTTCTGCGTCAGCGGCAAGCTGTTTGGTTACTGGCTGTGTCAGCTGCAGAATAAGCGACTCAGCCGACAATTGTTGTTGCTTAACCATCACCAGCGCACGCAATATCAGGCTGTTATCAGGCAGTGTATCAACGATACTATTTAGTCCCCGCTGGTCTGCTTCATCAAGCATTTCGGCGTTCGGCGTATCTGGAGGTGGCTTGTGGCTGCTACTGGCAAACGCAAGTAGCTTTCCGCTTTTGTTAAACAGTGCAACATCCTGAGCAGTACTGTTGCCTACTAGCTGGGTCAACGTTTTTGTGTACTGATCTGGAGATTGTTTTGCAAGCAACTGGGCGGAGGACTGACCTTGTTTGCTCAATTCATTAAGACTCGTTTCCAGCGCATTTCGGCCCAGGTTCAAACCGCCCTCCAACGCTTTTTCTACCCGAAGATCGAACCACGACTCGATGCTCTTATCAAGAAACTGTACTGAGATAGCATACACCAGCAAACCGGGCAGGATCGCAATCAAAATGAAAAACAGCGTCAGACGTAAGGTGAGTTTCGCACCGAATACTTGTGCCTTGAGCTTGCCGCGTAACTGCCATAATTGATAGCAAACCAGCATAGTTAGGCACAATGCCAAGACCCCAGCAAACGTCAGCAGCACATAGTAATTGCGCGAAAATAGCTCCGTATTGGCGCTGGCGCTTGACAGTAGATAAAGCAGGAAACCGCCAAGCAGTGCGCTGCTAAAAATCAAGTACTTCACTACCTACTCACTTTCGCGGTCAACAGTAGATGCGATGGGGCGCACTATCCAGCGATACCAATTGGAATCAAAGTTCCAATCTTGGTTGGCCAAGGCGTTGACTTGTAAAGGCTTTGGTAATTGCGTTACATCCAGGCGCATTCGAATGGCAGCAATATAGTCCACTTTTTTGGTTAATAGCGAAGCATCAATAGGTGCAGCAGACTGGTGACTGATAATACGAAGTGCATCGCCCAAGCTAGAAAAGTTTTGATACAGCGAGCCACGTTTGATGCGGTATTGGCGTGTCAGTTTGTTGTAAGATAGTTTGGCAGTTTGTTCATTTTTTTCAATAACCTCATCCAGCCAGTACCAACGCGGACGAATCAGGGTGAACTCGGTAATGAAATATAGCGGCACCCCAAGCGTCAGCGCTTGATCTACGACAAAACTCAGGCTAACGTCGAAATCAGCCGAAAGCTGGTAACTGCCGTCAGAAAACCGCACCTCTGTTTTACGTACTGAGATGCCTTCGGCACAGGCGACCGAAACGCCTAGCCAAAATGCCAGCAGCACGGCCAGCAACCGCGCCAGGCTATGCCTGTTTTTGCAGTAATGCATAAAAGAAACCATCGCGCTGGTCATCGGGGAAAAGTTGACCTTCATTTAAATTGGGTACGGACAGCAGCAATTGCTTGCCATCACTATGTTGGTTTAAAAATTCATTGATAACCTGCTGGTTTTCTTGTGCAAAAATAGAGCAGGTTACATATAACAACTTCCCATCTCTTTCCAGCAACCGCCACAACGCACAAAGAATATGCAACTGCTGTTGCGCGAACCCAGTAATATCGTCCGGTCGACGCAGCCACTTTATATCGGGATGGCGACGCACCACACCGGAGGCGGAGCAGGGTACATCGGCCAAAATTCGATGGAATGGTTTTCCATCCCACCAGTTATCGGGCTGTGCCGCATCACCGTTTTGTAACTGTGCATGCAATTGCAGACGTTGCAGGTTTTCACGTACCAATTCCAAACGATGTGCATTTTTGTCCAAGGCGAGCAGATCAAGTTTCGCTAGCTCCAGTAGGTGGGTAGTCTTTCCGCCCGGTGCAGCGCACGCATCGAGTACCCGCATACCGTCTTGCACATCCAGCAAGCGTGCTGCATATTGTGCACCCGCATCCTGCACTGAAACCAAACCGTCGAAAAATCCTGGTAACCTATTTACCGGGAGAGGGTTTCTCAACAGCACAGCATCTGGCTCGATCAGATCGGCCTGAATATCATGCTGCACTAGTAGTGCCAGATAATTTGCAGCACTGATGCATCGACAGTTCACACGCAACGTCATAGGTGGATGCTGGTTACCCGTTAACAAGATAGCCTCCGAATGCCTTCCATATTGCGCCTGCACTGCAGATATCCACCATTGCGGATAGGCATAGCGGCCTTCCTCGCTGGCAGCCGCGACTGACAGTAACGTCTCGCGGTTGCGCAAAAAATTTCGCAGCACCGCATTTGCCAATCCTCCAGCTGCTGCATTGCACTGTCGAACAGCGCGCACGGCATGATCTACCACCGCATGGGGCGCAGCTTTGGTATGCTGAAGCTGATATAAAGCCACTAATAACAGGCAACGTAGTTGCGCATCCTGAACTGGCTTATGCAACAATTGATCTAACACGCGTGCTAACTGACCGTAAAAACGTAGCGTACCATAGCTCAAATCCTGTAGCGTACCACGTTGCTGTGGCGTCAATTCGGGTCTCATTTGCCCAGGCGTAGCCTGCAAAGCCGCACTCAATGTCTGACTCAGGTTGCGTCCGGCCAACACTTGGCAGACAACATGGCTGGCCCCCCGTTGTGCTATATCCATATCAGAGAAATGACGTACAACGGTCGCCTGGATGCACTGCAAATCCCTGCATAAAATGCATCGCAGGTAATGCCTTGGCATTCTGGCGCTGCAACATCTCAAGACATAATGCTCCTTGGCCGCACGCCACAATAATGCCGTTTTTTTCTATAGCCAGCACCGTTCCTGCTTCACCTTCAACTCCGTCGCGCACGCTGGCTTGCCAGATTTTGACTAGCACCCCATTAAGAACTGTAGATGCGACAGGAAAAGGATTGTAGGCATGCACCGCACGAATGATTTGCATGGCATTTTCTGACCAGTCAATTAGCGCTTCTGGTTTGCTGAGCTTGGCCGCATACGTTGCTTCGGCCGCATTCTGAGGTACAGACTGTAATTTACCCTGCTCCAGCAAACGCAGTGCCTCGACGATAGCTTCAGCACCCAATTCCGCCAATTTAGCATGCAATGTTTGCGTGGTGTCATGTGCAGTGATCGAACAGGACTTTTTAAGCAACATATCGCCGGTATCGAGCCCTGCATCCATTTGCATAATGGTAATGCCAGTTTTGTCGTCACCCGCCAGAATGGCGCGCTGAATAGGTGCCGCGCCGCGCCAGCGCGGCAAAAGTGAAGCGTGAATATTCAGGCAGCCGTAGCGTGGCAACTGCAGTAGCGCTGAAGGCAATATTAGTCCATAAGCCGCCACCACAATTACATCCGCCGCATAGTTGGCAAGCTCTTGTTGCACATCGACAGACTTTAATGAAGTAGGCTGTAGTACTGGCAGGTTACGCGCTAACGCAAGTTGCTTGACGGGACTAGCGGTGAGTCGCATACCGCGGCCAGCAGGCCTGTCTGGCTGGGTTAACACCGCGACCACAGTAAATTGTTGCACCAGCAACGCCTCTAGTGCGGTGGCGGCAAATTCTGGAGTGCCGGCAAAAATGATCTTTAGGGAAGAGTTGATTATCAGGGCACCTTTAAATTAATGGTGGTTTTCATTTCAGGCAAAACGCAACGCAGTAGCTTGAGAAAAGTATTTTTGAAATACCTACATCGTTTCACGGCGTTGCTTCTTAAGCTTGGTTCGGAGACGAGATTGTTTGAGCGGCGAAAGATATTCAACAAATACCTTGCCCTTAAGATGATCCATTTCATGTTGAATGCAGATCGCCAGCAACCCCTCCGCTTCAAGCGTGAAAGATTCACCCTGCCTATTGAGTGCGTGCACGGTGACACGTTCGGCGCGGCGAATTTTTTCATATACCCCGGGAACCGACAAACAGCCCTCCTCGCACATGCTCTCGCCACTACTAGCAGTGATTTCCGGATTAATGAGCGCCAACAACTGATCATGGGTCTCGGAAATGTCTATCACAATGATCTGTTGATGGACATTCACCTGAGTCGCGGCCAGACCAACGCCCGGCGCAGAATACATAGTTTCGGCCATATCCGAGACAAGTTTGCGGGTAGTGGCCGTTACTTCATGCACTGGTGCTGCAACGGAATGTAACCGTTCATCCGGATATTGCAATATTTGTAAAATTGCCATAAATGCTTGCTAATTTAAATAACTAGGGGCAAAATTTGAAACGTATCACACAAACATTGTGCAATACTTGTTGTTCTTCAGCCTGGCGAAAAACTGGGTTTCCAAGCAAAATGGAGTTTCCATGCAAAAGATTATTATATCGCTGATTTGCTGTTTATTGCCTACCTTCGCTTTTGCTGATACGGTTAAAATCCATGACAATGCACCGGATAGCCACATTGTGGTGAAAGGGGATACGCTATGGGACATCTCCGCCAAATTTTTCGAGGATCCGTGGAAATGGCCGCAAATTTGGGGCTTAAACAAAACTTCCATTAAAGATCCGCACTGGATTTACCCTGGTGACGTGGTTCATTTGGATCGTACAAACGGTACACTGCACATAGGTCAAATTATAAAAGCCGAGGCGAAAGTCGAAGCAGGCCAATCTGAAAGCGTGAAACTTTCCCCTCGGGTTTATGAGCAAAGGAGTGCGCACAACGCAATCCCCAGTATTCCAGCCGAGGCCATCGAACCTTTCCTCAGCAGGCCACTAATAATTGAGAAAGATGGGCTGTCTAACGCACCAGCTATAGTTGGTGCCCTCGAGAAACGCGTCCTTCTGGCCACTGGAGATATAGCATACGTTAAAGGCCTATCTAAAGACCAGGGGGTACAGTGGCAAATTTATCGTCCAAGCAAAGCACTGCTTGACCCGGAGAGCAAGGAGGTACTGGGATACGAGGCAATTTTTCTAGGTGATGCAGAGGTCGAAAAGTTCGCCGATATAAGCACACTTAGGGTCGTTAAAGCGCTTAATGACATTAACAAAGGTGATCGGCTTATCCAGGCTTCAGAAGAGTTAGCCGGAAGCTATGTTCCCCGCATTCCAGACAGCCAGATTGCAGCACGAGTGATCTCTATTTATGCCGGCGTTTCTCAAGCGGGTCAACATTCCGTTGTAACCCTCAACAAGGGACTACATGACGGCCTTGAAAATGGACATGTACTGGCGCTATATCGCAAGGGAGATGTGGCCAAGGAAAATGGGGAAACCCTTACTCTACCGGATGTGCGCTACGGTCTGTTATTTGTATTCCGTACTTTTGACAAAGTAGCCTATGCCCTGGTGATGCGAACCCGATTGCCCGTGCAACTGTTGGATAGCGCGCTGACGCCCTGACTCCACAACCTATGGACGCTGAACTTGCGTCATGGCTTGCCCTGAACCAGATACCTAGTTTAGGCAATGAGGGTTTGCGCCGTCTGCTACAAGCATTCGGTACTCCTACCCAAGTCTTCGCTACGCCAGTGCATAGTCTCCAACAAGTAGTCCAGCCAGCTATCGCTGCAACCATCTCACAAGGCTGGAACGAAGAAAAGCTAGCACCCATTGCCAGTTGGCTGACTGATCCGCACAATCATATTGTCACATTGGCTGACCCTGAGTATCCGCAGGCTCTGCTTAATATTTCCGATCCACCATTATTGCTGTATGTAAAAGGACGGGTTGCATTGCTTAACCAACCGGCGCTAGCGGTTGTTGGTAGTCGTAACGCCACCCCACAAGGGCTAAACAATGCGGAGGCTTTTGCGCAGGCGGCAAGTGCGGCTGGGCTGTGTATTGTCAGTGGCATGGCGCACGGCATAGACGCTGCAGCACATCGCGGGGGGTTGCGCGAGTGCGGCTCCAGCATAGGCATTGTTGGCACCGGGCTGGACAAAGTTTACCCTGCCGCCAACCGCCAACTGGCGCACCAATTGGCGCAGGAAGGCGCGTTGGTTTCCGAATTTTCATTAGGCACTCCGCCAATAGCGGCAAATTTTCCACGCCGCAATCGCATCATCAGTGGTCTTAGCTTAGGATGTCTGGTGGTCGAAGCCTCTCTGCAAAGCGGCTCACTGATTACTGCCCGTATGGCATTGGAACAAGGGCGTGACGTCTTCGCCATTCCCGGCTCCATCCACGCCCCACAGACGAAAGGATGCCATCATTTGATCAAGCAGGGCGCTAAACTGGTAGAGTGTGCGCAAGACATCCTAGAGGAACTGGGACGATTCTCTGCCAGCACGACCTTGCAATCTTCCGCACTCGAAGAACACCCTTTGTTAGTGCATTTAGGTTTCGATCCGGTAGATATGGACAGCTTGAGCCAGCGCAGTGGCTTGACGATTGGGGCGCTATCCGCCATCCTGTTGCAACTGGAGCTGACCGGTGACATCGCAACATTACCAGGTGGGCTTTACCAACGTATAAATTAAAATTGTAATTATTCGGGTCGGGCAACCTGTCGGACTTAAAGGGCTTTGGCTGCAAACTGGCAAAAATTGCCCTCGCCCAGCCTAATTTGTGCTTGAATTATTCAAGTCCGACAAGCTGTTAGTGGAACAAAGTTTCCTACAGGAGAAAATAGAGCTGTAACTATTCATAACCCCTTGCTCCTATGTTTAATTAATTACGCCTAGTTTAATAATTACCTACAATCAATTTTTATCGGGGCACTATGTTTGATATTTTAATATTTTTATTTGAAAGTTATTTTCATGCTGGCCGCTATCCCAATTCAGACAAGCTATCCCGTAAGTTATCCGCCGCCGGATTTGAAGATGAGGACATTACTCGGGCGCTGACGTGGCTGTCTGGTCTAGAGCAGTTGAATAAAGCAAACTATCCATCCGCTATTAATGAGAGCAGCGGGCGTTTTTATGCCGACCTGGAAATCAAACGCGTTAGCTTTGAAACACTTCGCTTTCTGACATTTTGGGAACAAAACAAGATAATCACACCCGTAGAACGGGAAATGATCCTCGACCGCGCGGTTGCCTTGAACCGTGACAATTTGCCCCTGGATCAAATTAAACTAATCGTTCTCATGGTGCTGTGGAATCAACGTCAAGACTTGGATCCATTAATAGTCGAAGATCTGCTTATTCCCGTTATTCCGGCCGATTCCAGTCGCTTACATTAAACATTAAAATCAAAAATATCACCATGGCGAGCAACCTACTAATCGTTGAATCCCCGGCCAAAGCCGTCACCCTGAAAAAATATCTGGGTAAAGATTTTGAAATACTGGCGACCTATGGACATGTGCGCGACCTGATACCAAAATCAGGTGCTATCGACACTGAACATGATTTTGCCATGCAGTACGAAACCATTGCTCGAAACAGCAAACATGTAGACGCCATCGCCAAAGCCGCTGCTCAGGCAGATCACATCTATCTGGCACCTGACCCCGATCGCGAAGGAGAAGCCATTGCATGGCATGTCGCTGAGCTGCTCAAAGGCAAACGCAACTTAAAAAACAAATCCATGCAGCGGGTCGTATTCTACGAAATCACCCAGTCTGCGGTACTTGAAGCGGTTGCACATCCGCGTGAAATTTCCATTCCCTTGGTTAACGCGCAACAGGCGCGACGTGCGCTGGATTACTTGGTGGGTTTCAACCTTTCGCCGCTGCTGTGGCGAAAAATACGCCCCGGGCTTTCAGCCGGACGCGTGCAAAGCCCGGCGCTGCGCTTGATCGTGGAACGAGAATTAGAAATTGAGGCCTTTCGCTCACAGGAATATTGGACTGTCCATCTCGACAGTCAGAAGAATAGCCAACCATTCACCGCCAAACTGTTTCAATATCAAGGGAAAAAGCTTGAGCAACTGGGTATAGCCAGCGAGACGGAATACCGCAAGATTTTTGATAACATCAGTGCCGCTAAATTGCCGCCGCGCGTGGTGCGCGTGGAGAAGAAAGCCAAGCAGCGCTATGCTGCGGCTCCGTTCACTACCTCCACCCTGCAGCAGGAGGCGGCGCGCAAACTAGGCATGTCCACTGATCGGACTATGCGTTTTGCCCAACAGCTTTATGAAGGGATCGACATCGGTGGTCAAACAGTAGGACTGATCAGTTATATGCGTACCGATTCCGTCACGCTGGCACAGGAAGCCCTACAGGAAATACGTAGTTATATCGCTGCACAATTTGCACCGGACTATTTGCCTAAAGCTGCGCCAATCTATAAAAGCAAAGCCAAAAATGCGCAGGAGGCTCACGAAGCAATACGGCCGACCTCGATTAATCGTACCCCGGATAGTATGCGGGAATTTCTCACCATTGATCAAGCACGGCTCTATGAAATTATCTGGAAGCGAACCCTCGCATGCCAAATGGCTCCCGCGCGTTTCGATACTGTAAGCCTTGATATCCGTCTTGGCGGGGATGACACCCTGTTTCGTGCCAGCGGCCAAACCCTCGTATTTCCTGGCTTTATCGCTGTCTACCAAGAAGGCCTGGATGACAGCGAAGAAGAAGAAAACAAAAAACTGCCCCCTCTGGAAGAAGGGGAGACCATCCCTCTTGACAAGCTCTATGGTGAACAGCATTTTACCCAGCCGCCACCGCGATTTTCCGAAGCGAGCTTAGTAAAAACTTTAGAAGAGCATGGCATCGGGCGTCCCTCAACTTACGCCAGCATTATTTCCACGCTCCAGGCTCGTGAATACGCATTGCTCGACAAAAAACGATTCAAGCCGACCGACGTCGGACGTGTTGTTATCCGTTTCCTCACAGAACATTTTACGCGCTATGTTGATTACGGATTTACAGCGCAAATGGAAGATGAGCTGGATGAAGTTTCAGATGGCAAACGCGATTGGATACCCGTATTGAACGATTTCTGGCATCCCTTCGCAGCGCTTATACAAGATAAAAAAAACATTGAGCGTAAAGATGTAACACAAGAACTAATCGACGAAGCCTGCCCCAAGTGCGGCAAGCCTTTATCGACCCGCCTGGGCAAACGTGGCAATTTTATTGGCTGCACAGCCTACCCGGAGTGCGACTACACTCGCAACCTCACAGCTGAAACCGATACGGGGGAAATGCGCAAGGAACTGGGAAACGATCCAGTCAGTGGTCTGCCGGTGTTATTGCTACGCGGTCCTTATGGTTATTACATACAACTTGGTGAAGTAGAAGTCGGTTCTAAAACAAAACCGAAACGTATTTCCTGGCCAAAGGAATTACCGCCAGAGAATGCAGATCTTGCTGCTGCAACAGAACTGTTACAACTTCCCAAGGAATTGGGACTCCACCCCGAAAGCGGTAAAAAAATTATCGTCAACATTGGACGCTTCGGCCCTTATGTCGGACACGATGGAAAATTTAAATCCATTCCCAAGGGAGACAGTGTTTTCACCATACAACTGGATCGTGCAGTAGCATTATTAGCAGAGGCAAGAACTTCCAACACTGTGTTACGAGAGCTGGGCGTACATCCTGATGATCAAAAGCCGGTGGAGGTCTGCAATGGTCGCTATGGACCCTACGTAAGACATGGGAAGGTTAACGCCACGCTGCCTAAAGACGTATCTCCGGAAGAAATAACATTACAAGAAGGTTTGGCACTGCTGGCAGAACGGGCGGCAAAAGGGCCATCCTTAAAAAAAGCCACAGCCAAGAAAAAGACTGCGGCTCCGAAAAAAGTTGCTACTCCGAAAAAAGTTGCTGCCCCAAAAAAAGTTGCTGCCCCAAAAAAGTCTGCTACCAAGAAGTAATATGTCCGTTAGCTGAACCAGCACCTCAAAATCTCCCTCGATCAAGCTATCAGATTCCGAACATATATGCAGGAAAGTTGATACAGGGAGTCATGGGCTTCCATGCCACGTGTGCGCAAGATATTTACATAATGATTTGCTTCTTCCGCCCAACGCTAGCAGCTCTGAATAGCTAGCCAGAAAAACACACAGAATTTACTCGAATTTGCGCAGCTCAACCTTAAGCGCTTCGACATTCTTGTCGTGTAGCATGACCTGCTCCTGCAAGGCTTTTAAATTTTCTTCAAATTTGGCCGCATTTCGATAGCTCTTACCGTCTTTATCCTCCATATTTGTTGAGTTTTCTTTACCATTTTTCAGGTTCTGTCGAGCTTCTTCGACCAGCTTTTGTTCTGCGGACAACTCTTCTTCAAGTATCTCGCGACGCAAGTTATCGCGGTTTTTCTGTGTGGTCCGATCTACCTTGAGGGAATCAGAAGGTGCAACGTTATTGCGTGCGCGCGCAGGAGATGGCACGACAGTCAGCGGCTCCAAATCAAGTTTTTTGGAACCTTGTGCAGGTGTGCTGGAATATGTCACATGTCCATCAGCATCGACTTTTTTATATACTACCGCCTGTGCCCAGCTGATATAACCAGCACATAGGATAGTTAACAGGTAGTGTGGCTTCATCATTCTGTGCCTTACAAAAAGTATTTAGAATCAGTATAAATCCAAAGACAGCGTTTGTGATAAAACATGCGGGCTCTGCAAAGACAAGCCGGTGACTACGCATTTGGGTTTACAACACCACACCCAGCGAACGAATCGACTGATTACAAAGGGTACCCTAAATTTATTTATGGGTGCCCTTATAATAAACGTGACTTATCACCCGACACAAATCCACATAAAGGCGTATTCACTCCCTTACCCAGAGCAATTACTTTAAACAACTCACCCATCTCAGCAGGACTAGTCAACTTTTGTAGCTGTGCAGAAAGTGGAAAGTAGTCGAGAACATTTTCTGAATCGGTTTCCGTCAGTAATCCAGTAATTCCGCTGTTAATCAGGAAATAGGCTTGCGTCGTATAACCATACAGGTGCAACCCTGCATCAATGGCCGCTTCAGCTACGGCGGTAAAATCTACATGCGCAGTAATGTCCTGCAAACCGGGCAGAAAAAACGGATCATCATGTGCATGATGACGGTAGTGGCACATGAGTGTGCCTTGTATGCGCTGCGGATGGTAATACTCGCGCGCACCAAAACCATAGTCAATAAAAAGGAGCACCCCTTGATTTAAGCGCTCGCTCAGGCTGCTGACCAAGCCACGTGCGGCAAGCGACACCTCACTGAGAGTATCATCAGGCACTTTGATCTGTTGGGCAATTTCCCGCAACATTGAGTTTTCCGGTAGCCGTTCCTGCCATACAAAGTTTTCCCCCTCGTTTGCCACGCCACGCTCAACAATATATGCATCAGTCCAGCGCACCAGATGCACTGGCAGCGCATCTAGCACTTCGTTGGCGACAAGCACACCAGAAATGCTGTCTGGAAGCATATCCAGCCAATGTACGCGGTTAATTAAATGTGGCAAGCGCGCTTGCAGCAATGCTTGTTGCCGTTCGCGTAAGTCAGTACTTACTTCCAGAATGTCGTAACGTTCAGGCAGGCTATTCAGCTGTTCCAGTTCGCTCAAAATGTCAACAGCCAACTTACCGCTACCTGCACCGAGTTCTAAAATATGCGGGGTGCTTTGCGCCATAATTTCAACTAATTGTCGCGCCAATGTTCGACCGAATAACGAAGAAATTTCCGGCGCGGTGACAAAGTCTCCGGCTGCACCGAACTTGCGTGCCCCGGCACTGTAATAGCCCATTCCCGGTGCATATAACGCCAGCTCCATGAAGCGCGAAAAAGGAATCCACCCTCCTTGCCGCACGATGTCTTGATGAATCAGGTCACGCAGTTGATCGCTGTGAGCCTGAGCTTCGGAGGATGGCAAGGGCAGTGAGGGCATGATTGAGTGATGGGGATGTGTTAAATTACATACTGCGAGTTTAGTGGAGAGCACCATGCAAGGTAAAGTGGTATTAGTAACGGGTGGCGCAAAACGCGTGGGTGCGGCGATCTGCCGCAAGCTCCACGCAGCAGGGGCAGACATCGCGCTGCACTACCGTTCTTCTGTGCAGGATGCATTGGCCTTACAGTCAGAATTGCAAGCCGAGCGCCCCGACTCTGTGCTGAACATACAGGCCGACCTGCTGGACCCGCAAGCGCTGTCACAGCTGGTAGAGATAACTATCAGTCACTTTGGGCGGCTGGATGCGCTGGTTAACAATGCCTCCAGTTTTTTTCCTACATCGCTGGGCGATGTTAACGATCACAATTGGAACGACCTCATTGGCACCAACCTGAAAGCCCCGCTGCTGCTCGCACAAGCGGCTGCGAGGGAGTTGCGTCACAACCACGGCGCCATTGTCAACATAGTGGACATTCATGCCGAACGACCCATGCACGGCTACCTGCTATATAGCATTGCGAAGGGCGGGTTGGCGGCGCTCACGCGCGCTCTGGCGCAGGAAATGGCGCCGCAGGTGCGCGTCAACGCTATTGCTCCCGGCGTCATTGTGTGGCCTGAAAGTGCAGAATGGAGCGATGAGGCGCGGCGGAGAAAAGTCATCGCACACACTTTGCTCAAACGTGAAGGTGAGCCCGAGGACATTGCCCGCACTGTGAAATTTTTATTAAATGATGCGCCCTACATTACCGGACAAATTATTTCGGTGGATGGCGGACGTAGTATTAACCTTTGATTGACAATATGAACGCCATTACACACCCCATCCATTTTGAGCATCACTCCAGCAACTTTAACCGCTTGCGCGGACGGCTGGAACAGCAAGTTGGCCGTGCTATCGGCGACTTCAACATGATCGAGGAAGGCGACACCATCATGGTGTGTATGTCTGGTGGTAAGGACTCTTACACGCTGTTGGAAATTTTGCTTACGCTGCAAAAACGCGCACCGATTAATTTTCGCCTTATCGCTATGAATCTGGATCAGAAGCAGCCGGGTTTCCCGGAACATATACTGCCGGACTATTTCAAATCCCTGGGCATAGAGTATCGCGTTGAAACTCAGGACACCTATTCCATCGTCAAGGAGAAAATTCCAGAAGGCAAAACAACCTGCTCGCTTTGCTCACGCTTACGTCGCGGCATCATCTATCGCGTGGCCGGTGAGCTGGGTGCGAACAAGATCGCATTGGGCCATCACCGCGACGACATAATAGAAACGCTGTTCCTGAATATATTCTTTGGCGGCAAACTCAAAGCTATGCCACCAAAGCTGGTTACCGACAAGGGCGACCATGTGGTGATTCGTCCATTGGCTTATTGCGCCGAGAAAGACATTGCCAGTTTTGCCCGCACCCTTAAATTCCCCATCATCCCGTGTAATCTGTGCGGCGCACAGGAAAACCTGCAACGCCAGAATATCAAGGAAATGTTAACTGCGTGGGAGCGCCAGTATCCCGGTCGTAGCCAGTCCATCTTCACCGCCATGCAGAACGTTAAACCGTCACATTTGATGGACAACGAGTTGTTTGACTTTAAGAATTTCAATGTGGGAGATATGGTGGAAGAAGGCGATGTTGCATTTGATGGGTGAATGTTCAGCACAGCCAGCCAGGACAGATTAATTTCAGGTTATCAAGATATTAAAAAGCAACTTAAAAACTGAGGAGTGCCGATTATGTTGACAGCAACCCAAAAGAAAACCGCCGAGTCCCTCGTAAATATCTTCGAGACTGGCGAGGTGCTAGGTGATTACGGCCAAGTAACACTGATTGCTGGTGACACTGGGCACCTTACCTTCGGCCGATCACAGACCACACTAGGCTCAGGCAACCTGAATGAGTTAATGCAGCGCTATTGTGCAAACGCGGGTGCCCGCTTCGGCACTCGTTTAGCACCCTATCTGCCGCGTCTTGCGGCACGCGACCTTAAGCTGGATAAGGAATCCAAGCTGCATAATTTGCTACGTGCCAGTGCCGACGATAACGTTATGCGCGATACGCAGGATACCTTTTTCGATGATGCCTATTGGCAACCTGCCGCCCGTGCTGCGGAGCGCTTAAAGATCACCAGCCCGCTTGGGGTGGCGGTGGTATACGACAGTTTTGTACACGGCTCATGGAGATCAATGCGCAACCGCACCATACAGCAGGTCGGCGATATTCCCAGTTGTAACGAGCAAAAATGGATTGCCGCGTACATAGCCATTCGCCGCGCCTGGCTGGCCAAAAGTTCGCGTGCCGATTTACGCGCTACCGTCTATCGTATGGATACCTTCCAGCGCCTGATTGACCAGGATTATTGGGGGTTAGAACTGCCGCTGGTTGTACGCGGTCAAGAAATTTCCAGCGTCACGCTTACAGCCACGCCGCGCGGCTGTTACGATGGCCCGCAGCCCGGAACGCGCTCATTGGCGCTGCAATCACCTCTGCAACGGGGACTGGATGTGCGTCTTCTCCAGCTTGGACTGTCGGATCGCGGCGTGGACATTAAAGCGGATGGAATATTCGGTCAAACCTCACTGCGACTCATTAAAGAATATCAGTATACTCATAACCTGCCGGTGACCGGTGTCGTTGACTTGGAGTTGATCGCCCGGCTTGTTGAGTAATCTGTTAACGACACACCCACTTGCAACCCTTTTCCTATCGAAAATAACGCAAGCTTGCTTTCCCATCTCATTTACAGTAATTTGTTTGCTTGCGTAGGGGTCCTCGTCATCAATACGGCGAGGTGAGAGATACCCTTTGAACCTGTACGGATAATGCCGTCGTAGGGAAGCGTCAGTTATTACTATGATGCTCCTTGCTTTTTTGGAGCAACCCACCATGAATGCCCACCCGAAGTTTTTAAGCCAATCTGCCCACGTTGACGAGGCGGCAGTGCAGCCCTTACCCAATTCACGCAAAATTTATGTTGCCGGGTCACGCCCCGACATACAAGTGCCTATGCGCGAAATCTCGCAATCAGACACACCGGCCAGTATGAATGCAGAAAAAAACCCGCCGATATACGTGTACGACTGCTCCGGCCCCTACACCGACCCGGCCGCCACTATAGACATCCGTTCCGGTTTGTCGACACCCCGCACACCGTGGATTACCGAGCGTAACGACACCGATGAGTTATCCGGTCCGTCATCGCAATATGGCACCGAACGTCTGAATGATCCCGAGCTGGCCGAATTACGTTTCAACCTGCGCCGCCAACCGCGCCGCGCGAAAGCAGGCGCTAACGTCTCACAAATGCACTACGCTCGTTTGGGCATCATCACGCCAGAGATGGAATTCGTCGCAATCCGCGAGAATATGCGCCGCAAAGAGTACCTTGAAGAATTAAAAGCATCCGGTCCGATGGGAAACAAACTAGCCAATCTGATGGGCCGCCAGCATCCCGGCCAATCTTTCGGCGCCAGCATTCCGGCCGAAATTACGCCCGAGTTCGTGCGCGATGAAATTGCCCGTGGTCGCGCCATTATTCCCGCCAATATCAATCATCCCGAAGTTGAACCGATGATTATCGGCCGCAATTTCCTGGTAAAAATAAACGCCAATATCGGCAACTCGGCCGTCACCTCCAGCATCGGCGAAGAAGTTGAAAAACTGACCTGGGCGATTCGCTGGGGTGCCGACAACGTAATGGACCTCTCGACCGGCAAACATATCCACGAAACACGTGAATGGATCATACGCAATTCACCGGTGCCGATCGGCACCGTGCCCATTTACCAGGCACTGGAGAAAGTTAACGGCAAAGCCGAAGACCTGACTTGGGAAATCTACCGCGACACCCTCATTGAGCAAGCCGAGCAAGGCGTCGATTACTTTACCATTCATGCCGGCGTGTTACTCCGTTACGTACCGCTAACGGCCAATCGTATGACCGGCATCGTATCGCGCGGCGGTTCCATCATGGCCAAATGGTGTTTGGCCCATCATAAAGAATCGTTCCTGTACGAACATTTCGAAGATATCTGCGAGATCATGAAAGCGTATGACGTCAGCTTCAGTCTTGGCGATGGCCTGCGTCCCGGCTCGATTTTTGATGCCAACGACGAAGCACAACTGGGCGAATTGAAAACGCTGGGTGAACTCACCCAAATCGCATGGAAACATGATGTACAAGTGATGATCGAAGGCCCCGGCCATGTCCCCATGCACCTCATCAAAGAGAACATGGAGCTGCAACTGGATCAATGCCATGAAGCGCCGTTCTACACGCTGGGGCCGCTCACGACAGACATTGCGCCGGGTTACGACCACATCACCTCCGGTATCGGCGCGGCGATGATAGGCTGGTACGGCACGGCAATGCTGTGCTACGTAACGCCCAAGGAACACCTCGGCTTGCCGAATAAAGCGGATGTCAAAGAAGGCGTTATCACCTATAAGCTCGCGGCACATGCTGCCGACCTCGCCAAAGGCCATCCCGGCGCACAGATTCGCGACAACGCGCTGTCCAAAGCACGCTTTGAATTCCGCTGGGAAGATCAATTCAACCTTGGCCTCGACCCTGACAAAGCGCGCGAATTCCATGACGAAACGCTACCCAAAGATTCTGCCAAGGTCGCGCATTTCTGCTCCATGTGCGGGCCTCATTTCTGTTCGATGAAAATCTCGCAGGAGGTGCGGGACTATGCAGCCACTCAAGGCGTAGACGAACAAACCGCCCTTCAAAAGGGAATGGAACAAAAAGCGGTGGAATTCGTGAAACAGGGGACGAATATTTATAGCAAGGCATAATCATGCTGGCGCATCCGAAATCATCTGCTGAGATACTGGCCGCTTGTTGTCGGTAGTAGCGGCAGCTGATTTGATCTATTTCATCGCAACGCTATGGCTTTGAGACTTGCAGAAGCATAGCTCACGTTCGCAGCATAACTGAAGTTGTTGATGCGTACGACGATGAGCTAAGCTTCGCGGCATATAGCTGTTTTTCGAGGTTTAAATTTTTCAGCCGTCGGTGCGGGGGAAATCCAAAATGAGCGCGCATCACACAGCAATAAACCAGGGAAACGAAGCATGTCAATCTGCGCCTAGCGCCTCGTTAGAACGGACACCGCTCGTGGCTGCGCCCCACTGGACGACTTGCATGCCAGGCTCGTTCCAATTTCACTCCGTTGTCAGCTTCACTACTCGCCTGCCATAAACTCAAGCCGTCTGGCGGGAGGTGCCGCTTAACTCGAACCACGTTAGCCATTTCAAGGAAAGCATCAATGTACGATTTGATAAAGAAACAAATTACAGCAGACTATTTTCAGCAACGCTTCTCAAATGACGGGCAGCGCTTTGTTGCTTGGTACCTACGCAATGTGCTCTTCCGTGATATGAACGAAACAAGGGATGCTTGGATTCAAATTCGAAGTGCAACATTCAGTGTTGGCTTCGCCCATGTGCTGG